>JANLPX010000166.1:0-4445 GCA_031367485.1 Alphaproteobacteria bacterium
GGCGTAACCCCGGCCTCGGCGAAGGCGATGGGGCCAGACCACACAGCCGCAGAATGGGTCAGGTCCAGATCATGGCCGCCGCGTGGACCCTTCGGGGCCTCACCAACACCAATCACCTTGACCCTTGGCCGGTTCAGCGACTTGGCAATCTCCGGTGTGGTGACGACTAACGCACCTCCGCCGTCTGTGACCACACAGCAATCCAACAGGTGCAGCGGGTCGGCGATCAGCCGCGAATTCACCACCTCTTCGACGGTCACCACGTTTTTTAGGAAGGCATGTTCGTTCCACTGGGCGTGATGGCTGGCCGCCACCTTGATCCAGGCCAGCTGCTCGCTGGTGGTGCCATAGTCATGCATGTGGCGCATGGCGCACATGCCATAGGTATTGTGGGTCGAGCCACCATAGATGTTCTCGAACCCGGCCTCAGGCGGGCCGTCGCTCAGCCCGCCGGGCTTGCCGCCACCCCCGCCGCCGGGCCGTCCGCCCTGACCCTGCCGAGGACGCCCGGCCAGGGTGATCAACGCCACCTTGCACTTGCCCGCAGCAATGGCTTGAGCCGCGTGACCAACGTGAATGAGATAGGACGAACCCCCGGTCTCGGTGGAGTCCATGTGCCGCAGGTTCTTCAGGCCCATATAGTCGGCCATCGACATGGCTCCGAAACCCGGCGCATCTCCAGCACAGAAATAGCCGTCCACGTCATCGAAGCTCAGGCCCGCATCGGTCAGGGCGCCTTTAGCGCACTGCGCGTGCAGCTGGGCCGTGCTGACATTGGGTGCGTCTCGGAGTGGATGCTCATATGCCCCCACAATATAGGCCTTACCCTTGATGCTCATGCCGCCCCTCGAAATCGTCTCTGATTGTATCGCTCGGGCTTAACGACTGGCCGCGCGCCCATCAACCGCTAAGCGACTTTCATCGCCGCTAGCCTAGCGTCCCGCAGGGCCGTGCGGCGCACCTTACCGGCATCGTCACGAACCGGCTCGTCGACGAACTCATAGGTGCGTGGCTGCTTGTAGGTCACTAGCCGTTCCTTGAGATGTGCCCGCAGATCGGTTTCGTCGCAGGCTCCCTTGGCCTTGATAATGGCGTGGATCTTGTTGCCCAAATCGTCATCGGGGAACCCGATCACCGCGCAGGACTCTACTGCGGGATGCTCCTCCAGCGCCGCCTCGATCTCCGCCGGATAGACGTTGGAGCCGCCAACCAGGATCATGTCTGTGCGCCGGTCGGCCAGGTAGAGATAACCGTCACCGTCGAACCAGCCCAGATCGCCCAAGCTCTCCCAGCCGTCGGTCAGGACCTTTGGCGTCGACCCCAGATAATTATAGGTAGCCGGTGCGCCCGCGGGCCTGCGCATATAGATCTCACCTACCTGACCTGCTGGCTGGTCGCGGCCGTCGTCCCCCACGATTTTCATTTCGCCGACGGTCACCCGACCCACTGAGCCGCGATGCTCCAACCATTCTGAGCCTGTGATGATCGTAACCGCCTGGGCCTCGGTCCCGGCATAGAGCTCCATCACCTCGCCCGGTGCGATCCAGTGGATGAAGGCCTCCTTCAGCCAGGCCGGGCAGGGGGCGGCCATGTGCCAAAGGACGCTGACACTTGAAAGGTCGTAACCGCCGCGCACTTCGGATGGCAGGTGCCACATCCGGTTCATCATGGTCGGCACCAGATAGACCCAGGTCGCCTTGCGTTTTTGAATTTCCGCCAGCGTCGCTTCCGGATCAAACCGAGCCATCAGCGCCAGGTGCGCGCCCAAAGCGATGGCCCCAAACATCATGGAAAAGGGCGCATTGTGATAGAGGGGCGCGGGTATCAGCACTGTGTCGCCCGGCTTCAACCGAAAGCCACCCTCCTCAGGGGTGACCCGCGCGGTCACACCCGGTTGGCCCGAGAGAATTAGCTTTGGTCGACCGGTAGATCCGCCGCTGGTCGGGGCTTTCAGGATCGCCGCAACGGCGTCGGGCAGATCGCTGTCGTCGTCGCTCAGGGCCAACAGGTCTGCCAACTTGACCAAGGGCCGGTCGATCTTGTGCTCAAAGGCGGCGATCACCACTGGGGTCTTGGCCAGGTCCATGATCGCCTCTAGCTCACCCTTGGGTAGGCGGAACGAGATGGGTTGCGGTGTCGCGCCCAGTTTCCAAATGGCGAAGGCCGCCACGACGAAGTCGGTGGAATTGGGCAAGCCCAGGGTCACCAAGTCGCCCAGCTTGACGCCAAGGCTCGCCAACCCCCGCGCCGCGCGGTTGCTCAGCCTGTGCAATTGCCCATAGCTCAGCGTGATGTCCCCGCAGCTCACCGCTGGCGCATCGGGCTTCAAGGCTGCCAGTTGGGCCAGCTTACCGCCCAGGGAAATCATCGCGTCGTCCATAATGGCTATCCGGTTGAAAGCACCACTTTCCCCTTCAAACTCTGGCCTCGCAAGCGCCACGTCACAGCACTTGCGCGCAAGGGGCGCGATGTTTAGGTTCCGCGCCTCGCTCGGCGGGCCTTCGGGCCTCCCAACGTCTCCGGAGAGGTGGCTGAGTGGTCGAAAGCACCGCACTCGAAATGCGGCGTAGGTGAGAGCCTACCGTGGGTTCGAATCCCACCCTCTCCGCCACCCCTGTCTAAGCCATTGAGTTGTTAGATAGATCAAGGAAATCATACACATTGAAGCGGATGGGTGTTACATATGTAACAAGCGAGGTTTCCTTGATCACTTACCTGAATAGCGACCGCAAAGTGTATCGGTTTCGCCGTATCGTTCCGCCCGAATTACAATCCTATTTTCATACGAAATCAGGGAAGCCTCGAACTGAGTTCATGTTCTCGCTAGGAACGAAGGACAAGCGAAAAGCCGAGGAGCTATGCCGAGTTGAGGCGGTCAAGACTGATGAGCTCTTCAACGAGGCAAGGATTAAGTTAGCTGCTGCCAAGCTCGTCCCGGCGCGGACTGCGGCTGATGTGGCAAGAGACAAAGCTCGTGAAGAGAAGGCCAGAATTCGTGACGAGTACGAGCAGGCCGCGCGAGAATTTCAGGAAGAGGAGGAATGGCGGGCGAAAAATGAAATGGCTGACCGGGAAACGACCCGCAATGCCATAATCGAAAGACTGAGCGGCCCCACTGAGGGGCTATCAAAACAGTTGCTAGCAATGCGCGACTTGATTGATGAGCGGGAATTCGACCCGCCCGAAGTGAAGGAGGCGCGAGCGCGGGCCTTGGCTAAAAGTTGGGCGGAGGGCGAGAAAGAGCTCGTATGGCCTATCGGGGCTAACGACGTTCCCGAGAAGCAAGTGTCGTATCTAGGTCTCATGAGCCTATTCGAGGGATATGTAGCTGAGCGACAACCAAAGCCTGCCACGATCAAGGCTTGGAAGCCTGTCATGGTACATCTGATCGATTACTTGGGGCATGACGATGCCTCGCGAGTTACCGCCGTGGAAATTATCGAGTGGAAGAACCTGCTGTTGAATGAGAAAAACAGTGGGGGAGAGGTGCGCCAAGCGCGCACAATCAGGGATACTTACGTTGCCGCAGCAAAAGTGATTTTTGGGTGGGGCAGCGAGAACTACCCGGAGCTTATAAACCCAGTCTCGAAGGTTAAAGTCAGGGTACCAAAGCGGACTATTCTCCGCAATGATCTCGGCTTCACTCCTGATGAAGCGATAACCATCTTACGTGGAACATTGAAGAGTGTGCCCCCCACATTAACCCCGCAGACTACCCTTGCGTTTCGGTGGGTCCCTTGGCTTTGCGCATACACCGGCGCGCGGGTCAACGAGATGACACAACTGCGGGCCGAGGACATTGTGTGGATCGATCAGTGCTGGGTGGTCAGGATCACTCCGGATGCCGGTAGTGTGAAATCGGGCAAAGCGCGGACGGTTCCCTTGCATTCCCACCTCATTGAGCAAGGCTTTATTGAGGTTGTGAAAGCACGAAAGGAGGGTCCGCTATTCTATGAACCATCGCGTTCGCTAGGAGGGTCGAGCGGAAACCCGCAATATAAGAAAGTTGGGGAGCGGTTGGCCGCGTGGGTTCGAAAGCTGGGTATAATCGATGTCGGAGTGGCCCCAAACCACGGATG
Source organism: Alphaproteobacteria bacterium (assembly GCA_031367485.1). GTDB lineage: Bacteria > Pseudomonadota > Alphaproteobacteria > Caulobacterales > Caulobacteraceae > Phenylobacterium. The sequence continues at coordinate 4,080 of JANLPX010000166.1, forward strand.
GCGACACATGTTTCGGACAAGTGCACGAAGTCATGGAGTTCCCGAGAGTGCGGCGGATGCGATCCAAGGCCATGTCCAGAAAAGTGTGGGTCGGCAATATGGGACGTTCGACACCAATACTCTGGCGCTAGAGATCGAGAAGTTGCCTCGCTTTGTGACCTGAGTAAGAGCGCGGTAGAGCTAGTGTGAGGTCCACCTTCACAGTTCTGCGTCGGCGAGAATTTCCGAGGGGCGGCTGTTAACCGCCGTGGCGATCTTGATGATATTCAGGATCGTGACGTTTCGCTTCCCTCGCTCGACTTGGCCCATGTGTGAGCGATCAATTCCCGCTGCGTCGGCGAGCGCTTCTTGAGATAGGCCAATGGC
>JANLPX010000490.1:0-3937 GCA_031367485.1 Alphaproteobacteria bacterium
GCGTAGGTGGCGCCAGGCGGCAGGTGCCGGGTCACGGTGGCGCGCAGGTGATGCTCAATGACCTCGATCTCAGAAAACACCTCCACATAGGGATGGTCGTGAGCGATCGGGAGACTGGACGTCATGGCCGATGACATGATGAGCTCCATAGTCGTTTAATATCAAACGATATGACAGTCTAAGCTCAAACCGTCAAGGCTAGGGTCTGGCTTGCAACAGCCCCTTCCGCGCCAAGCCGTCGGCTCGTTCATTCATTTCGTGGCCGGCATGACCCTTCACCCAGCGCCAATCCACGTGGTGACGCAGGCGGGCCTCGTCAAGGCGTCGCCAGAGATCCTCGTTCTTCACGGGCTTCTTGTCGGTGGTGCGCCACCCGCGCGCCTTCCAGCTGTGGATCCACTCACTGATCCCCTTCATCACATAGGTGCTGTCGGTATGCAGCTCGACCTTGCAGGGTTTGGTCAGAGCTTCCAGAGCCTGGATCGCGGCCATCAACTCCATGCGGTTATTAGTAGAGTCCGGTTCGCCGCCGCAGATTTCTTTCTCTTTCTCGCCGAACAATAGGACCGCGCCCCAGCCTCCCGGGCCGGGATTCCCCGAGCAAGCCCCGTCGGTATAGATCGTGACACCCGGCGTCATGCTCGGTCTCCGAACAGCACCAGGTCTTGCGCCTCGCGGTGCACGGCGAGCTTGCGCTCATATTCCATGGGGTCTTTCGGGCGGACCAGAGCCCCTGTCGGAGTCGCGCCCCAATCGGCTAGCCGGGTCAGGAAGAACCGCATTGCCGCACCGTGCGCCAGGATCGGCAGGGCGGCCCGCTCGGCAACGTTCAAGGGGCGGTGGGTCTCATAACCGCCGACCAGGGCGCGGGCGCTGGTGATGTTGAAACTGCCGTCGGCCTCGAAACACCAAGCGTTTAAGGCCACCGCCAAGTCGTAGGCGAGTGCATCATGGCAGGCGAAATAGAAGTCGATGACCCCAGCGAACTTGCCGCCTTGGAAGAATACATTGTCGGGGAAATAGTCGGCATGGATCAGGCCATGCGGCAGGTCGGTGGGCCAGTGAGCCGCCAGCTTGTCGAGGTCTGATTGCAGGGTCGCGGCTAGCCCGGGCTTAAGGGCGTTGGCGGCGTCTTTCAGCTTGGCAAACATCGGGCCCCAGGCGGCGTGGCCCAGATCATTGGCGCGAGTGGCGGGATAGCCGGTTGCCGCCAGATGCAGGCGCGCCAAGCCTTCACCCGCCTGCCGACACTGGGCGACACTGGGCCTGCGCACTGACAAGCCGGGCAGGAAGGTGACGATGGCGCAAGGCTTGCCCCGCACGGTCTTCAAGGTCGTGCCGGAGCGGTCGGCCACCGGCGCGGCGCTGGGATAGCCGCGCTCAGCCAGCCAAGTCAGCAGATCGAGGAAGAACGGCAGCTCGTCAGCACGAACCCGCTTCTCATAGACGGTCAGGAAGAACCGGCCGCGCTCGGTTTCCAACATGAAGTTGGAGTTCTCGACCCCTTCGGCCACGCCCTTAAACGCTACAGCCGCGCCGATATCGTAGTCGGCAAGCAGCCCGGCGAGCTCTTCATCGGTGATGTCAGTATAGACGGCCATAGGCGGACGGGATGGGGGAGGTCGCGGCGGGGGTCAAGACGTTGGAAGGGTAAGGTGTTATAATAGGCCGGTTAGGAGCGAGATGATGGTTGCCTTGAAAGTCACGAAGATTGGCGATGACGTCGCCGTGGTGCTGACGCAAGCGCTTTCCGAGGCCTTGGGCGTCGCCGAGGGCGGAACCCTCTATGCCGAGCAATCGGAGGATGGCGCGGTGACGCTTGTCGCCCAGGAGCCGTCCTTCGAAACCCGTAGGGCGCGTGGACGGGCGTTCATCGCGCGATATCAGAAGACCTTCGAAGCGCTCGCCAAGTAGCCGGGCATGCCCGAACCTCTATGGCTTGATCGCGACCTCATTCTCGCGCTCTACGACGATGTCGTTGCAGCATCAGGCGGCGCTGTGGGCGTTCGCGATGCTGGGCTTCTGGAATCAGCGCTGGGTCGACCCATCAATCGTTTCCACTATGAGGGCTGTAACGACCTCATAGAGTTGGCGGCGACCTATGCGGTGGCGATCTCCGGCAACCATCCTTTTGTTGATGGCAACAAACGGGTCGCGTTTGTCGCTCTGGGTCAATTTCTTGAGGACAACGGCCTTACTTTGATCGCGACCGACGACGACGCCACGCGAATAATGTTGTCGCTGGCGAGCGGGTCTACGGACCTTGAAGGTTTGACGGCCTGGTTGAGGGGCGTTGTCGCTGCCAACTAGTCTGCCGCCTCCGCAAGCGCTATGCCCTCGTGGAAGAGTTGTTGCCCGACCTTTCCCAGTCCCATGGGGGAGTCATTCCGAGGGTCTTTGGACGGATCAAGAATCCGAGCTCGCGCAAGGGCTTCGCGAGCAGCATCGATTTGACCCAGGTGACCAAGGGATGCCGCCATGAAACAGAGTGCCCAACACGACATGACCGCATGGTGTATCTGCGCTAACTCCCTCAAGGGTACCAGGGCTTCGGCGAAGCGCCGTTGTGAAAAGAGAGCGCTAGCTAGATGGAAGAGCTGCACCCCTCGAATCGGACTTAACGGGTCCAATCTCATGGAGGTCTCGGCGTCCTGAATAGCTCTCGCATCATCAGCCCCCACCCGCAGTTCCGCACTGTAAATCCAAACCTCGGCGGAACCGGGATTCAGCGAAATCGCACGATCGACGAGGGCAAGTGCCGCATCGAGATCACCTTCCAGCGGGCCAAGTACAACCGCCACATTCGCCAGAACAATCGCGTCGCTTCCGGCGACATCGAGCGCCCGGCGCGCTAGGTTGATCGCCTTGTCGCGATATGGGCTCCGATCCTCAACATACCCTTCAATCAGATAGAAGTTCCGAGACAGGTGGGCTGCCAGCGCCAGGGCCGGAGCAAAGAAGGGGTCAAGCTCGATGGCATGTTCGAGTAGCTCAAAGGCCTTCCGACTATCCTGAACCCAGCTTGCACTCGCACGGAGGTAGAGATCATAGCATCCCGTGTGTCGAACCGTGCCAGCCGTCACCCGGTTGTACTCTGCAGATACAATTGACGGCTCGACCTTCCCAGCGACGGCCAACGCCACCGCGTCCTGCAAGGCGAAGATGTCCTCCAGGGTGTCTTCGAAACGATGGGTCCAGATCTGTGCGCCGTCCGAAGCGTCGATCAGTTGTACCGCGATGCGGACCCGATTGCCGGACTTGCGAACGCTGCCTTCCAGCACATAGCGAACGCCAAGTAATTGGGCTGCCTCCTGAGCGGCTAGGTTCTTGCCCTTGAACGAAAGTGTCGAACTCCCGGCGATCACAAACAGCAACCCAAAGGGAGTTAGCGCGTTGGTGATCTCGACCACCATCCCGTCGGCGAAATAATCTTGCTCCGGGTCATTGCTCAAATTGGCGAACGGCATGACGGCGATGGAGGGTTTGCTGGGCAAAGCCAGGGCTGGGGCTTCGACGGTCGGCGTCGATGGCGCACCCATCAGATCACCAAGGCTGGCCACCACCTTGCGCCAGCCCGGCGCGTTGGTGTCGCCGTCCCAGCCGGCCATGTCGGCACATTGCAGGGTATCGAACGGCATGGGCAGGCGGGTGGCGTCCAGCGACAACTGCACCAGCTTGGCCCCCTCGCGGGCTCGGTTGGCCTCAGAGAACACCCACTGTGATTTCACCGCCTCAGCCGACCAGATCACCACCACAGCCTTAGCCGCCGTCAGCCGCTCCTCGATCACTTCGGCATAGGCCCGGTGGGCGGGCAGTTCATCATCACGCCAAACGCCGTAGCCTAGCGCCCGCAAGGCTTCGGCGACCTTATGGGCTTGGTCCGCCGTACTGCGGGCATAGGAGATGAAGATGTCGGTCATGGTTTGGCTGCGACCCT
>JANLPX010000492.1:0-8672 GCA_031367485.1 Alphaproteobacteria bacterium
TGAATTGCGGACCCTTGACGTTCCAATGGGCTTGCTTGGTCAGCAGGGCCAGATCAATGCCTGAGGCGAGATGCGCATTGAGCTGGGCGATCATAGCCGTCTTGGTGTTGGATTTCAGGTCGTTGTGGGACACGGGCATGGGTTTTGTTCTCGACTTTCGATGCAGTTTAGATGATCGCAACGTGATCCGACATATGGCGGTTCCCGATTGTTTTGGAAGATACTGAAATCCTATCTCCGCTCATTAGAATGCACTTTCTAATCCTTCGCCCTAAACCCCTGTCATCGCGCTCCCCCGCGCTCTAACAAACATGACGGAGGCCCACGTGGCTCAATCAAAGAAGACTAAAGTTGCCAAGGTCGAGACCAAGAAGGTCTTGGACGGCGATATCGCACGCAAGATCTGGCTGGCTGGCGTTGGTGCCTATGGCCGGGCCTATGACGGTGCCCAAGACGTAGCGGAGAAGTTCGCAGCCGGTGCCAACCAAACCTTCGACGAACTGGTCGCCAAGGGCGAAGAGCTGGAAGACGTGGTACGCAAGCGTATTTCAAAGGCTCCAGCTGGCAAGAAGATGGCGTCCATGGTCGAAGATATGACCAAGAAGTCCAAGGACATGACGGCTGACCGTCGCGCCGCGCTCGACGCCCGTATCGACAGCGTCAAGAAGTCGCTGGGTGAAACCTTCGCGCCGTTCAATCTGGCTCATCTGGGCCAGACCCTGGAAACCTTGACCAAGCAGGTCGAGGCACTGACCGCCGAAGTCGCAGACCTTAAAGGCGAAAAGTCCAAGAAGGCCCCTAAGGTCGATCAGGCCGCCTAACTCGCGCCAAACCCGGCAACCGGGATCATGATTTGGGCCGCCGCGCGGGCAATACGTTCGCGTGGCGGTTCGTCTTGGTGTTGCAGGGCTAGCGCATGGGTGTGAAAGACGATGCTGGTGGCGATTTGGCTGGCCAGCCCGTCGAGCGTCTCTGCCGGCGCCCTGATAGCCTGGGCTTGCGACAGCGCCGAGAGCATCTGAAATACGGCTTGTCGGATGGCCACCAGGATGTGGCGAGCGTAGTTCGTTAGGTCGTCGTGTCCCTCAGCCAATGCGATTTCACGCCAGAAAAACCGCGCGTCCCAAGTTTCCTCCACCAGGATGTGAACGTGGGTCCAGAGGGTTTCAAGCGACGGGTCCCCCGCCGCTTCAGTCAAGGCCCGGGTCACGAGGTCGATTTCATCCCGATGCCGCGCCATCAGGTGGCCCAGGATCTCGGGCTTGCCCTTGAAGTGGTAGTAGAGATGCCCAGCGCTGATCTCCATCGCCGAAGCAATGTCCAACGCCGACTGACTGCCAACACCCTCGGTGTTGAACAACTCAAGAGCGACCGTAAGAATCCTGTCGCGGGTCTTCATATGTTTACCGCCCCGATTGACAGTAGGCTCATGAAACGCACCATAGGTCGTTATGGCTTAGCGAGGCGACAACGATCTCGGCAGCCGGGGAGGTTTCTATGACGAAGGCAGGCATTAAGCTCGAAGGTGGCGGCGCGGCTGAGAATACAGTCGGCCTGAACCCCATGGTAGGGATCGCGCGCGAAGACCTCTTGGGGGCTGTTGCGGTAATGTTGCGTGAAACGGCTGGGCGTCCGGCCAAGACGCTGAAACACTTAAAGGCTTTCGGGGATGAGGTCGGCAATATCCTGACCCAGAAATCCGAACTGGCCCCGTCGCCTAAGGACAAGCGCTTCCTCGATCCCGCCTGGCGCACCAACCCCTTTTATAAGGGCGCGATGCAGTATTATTTGGCAGCCCAGAAGGGCATGGCTGAATGGATTGATGACGTCGAACTCGACGAGATGGAGAAGGCCCGCGCCACCTTCGTCACCCGGATGATTATGGACTCGGTCTCGCCGACCAATTCGCTGCTTGGCAATCCTTCGGCCATGAAGAAGGCGTTTGAGACTGGCGGCGTGTCGTTGATCAAAGGTCTGAAGAACGCCTATGAAGACATGACCCAGAATGACGGCATCGTCAGTCAGGTCGACAAGCGTCCCTTCAAGGTGGGTGAGAACCTGGCCACCAGCGCCGGTGATGTGGTCTATCGCACCGACATCATGGAGTTGATCCACTACGCGCCGATCACCGAGCAGGTGCATGCGGTCCCACTGCTGATCATTCCACCGCAAATCAACAAGGCCTATGTGAACGACCTGTCTCCGGAAAAGAGCATTGTGCGCTTCCTGCTGAGTTCGGGTTTTCAGGTGTTCATGGTCAGTTGGCGTAACCCGACCAAAGAGAACGCTGCCTGGGGGTTGGCCGACTATGTGGACGCTCTGATCGAGGCCACCGACGTGATCACCAAGATCACCAAATCGCCGAAGATCAGCGTTTCGGGGGCCTGTTCAGGTGGGATCACAACGGCGACCTTGCTGTCCAAGCTGGCGGCGCGCGGGGATGAGCGGATTGCGGCGGTGTCGCTGATGGTTTGCGTGCTGGACCCCGACATGGGCGACAGTGAAGCCGGAGCCATGATGTCGTCGCATGGGATCGAGATGGCGCGGCGTCGGTCAGCCAAGAAGGGCATTCTGGAGGGCAGCGCCCTGTCGCGGACATTTGCCTGGCTGCGACCCAATGACTTGGTCTGGAACTATGTAATCAATAACTATCTGCACGGCGAAGACCCCGCGCCGTTCGACATTCTGTTCTGGAATAATGACGCGACCAACCTGACGGCGACCCTGCACTCCGACTATCTGCGGGTCTATGAAACCCAGCCCTTCCGTAACCATGGGCAGGTTGAAGTCGCGGGCCACAGTGTTGATCTTAGCAAGGTGACCAATGATGTGTTCGTGGTGGCTGGGGTTACCGACCACATTACCCCTTGGAAGGCCTGTTACCGCCTGACCCAACTGATCGGTTCGCCCAATGTCGATTTCGTGCTGTCCCAGTCGGGCCACATCCAGGCGCTGCTGAACCCGCCGGGCAATCCCAAGTCGAAATACTTCCATTCCAAGACCCGGCCCCCGGCCAATCTCGATGACTGGCTTGGCAGTGCGGCCGAAGAGAAGGCCGGATCTTGGTGGCCTTTCTGGGCCGAATGGCTCGCCGCGCGGTCGGGAGACCTGAAGGCAGCACCCAAGTCTACGGGTTCGAAGACCTATCCCTCCCTAGGCTCAGCGCCTGGGTCCTATGTGTTTGATTAAGGACGCTTGATAGTGACCAAGACTAAAGTTGCCGGTGAACCGCGCATTGAAATTCTCAAGGCTGGTGGTCGTCAGCTGCGTGTGGCCGTGTGGCAGGCGCGAGAGGCCTCGTCGAAGCGTCCGCTGCTGTTCTTCAACGGTATCGGGGCTAATATTGAGCTGATGGCACCTTTGGCCGACTGGATCCCGGATCGCGATCTGATCACCTTCGACATGCCCGGCGTTGGTGGTTCGCCCAAGCCGGTCACGCCCTACCGTCCTTGGTCCATGGCCTGGACGGCAAGGCAGATTCTGGACCAGCTTGGCTACGGCCAGGTGGATGTCATGGGTGTGTCCTGGGGCGGAGGGTTAGCTCAACAATTCGCTCTGCAGTACCCCAAAAGGACGGGGCATTTGGTACTTTGCGCCACCTCAGCCGGGATGCTGATGGTGCCGGGCGACATGAAGGCCCTGTCTAAAATGGCTGATCCGCAACGCTATATTGACCCAGAGTTCATGCGGAAGAATTTCGAGACGCTCTATGGCGGCGAAACGGTTGGCTCCGATGGTCACATCGGACGCATTATGCCGCCGACCCGCGCCGGTTACCTCTACCAGTTGATAGCGATGATCGGTTGGACCAGCGCGCCATTCCTGCCGATGATGAAGGTGCCAACCTTGGTGATGATGGGTGACGACGATCGCATCGTGCCAGTGATCAACGGCAGGATTTTGGCGGGTTTGATCCCCAACGCCACCTTGGAGATCGTACCGGGCGGTGGGCATCTGTTCCTGGTCAGTCGTGCGGCCGACGTCATGCCGAAAATCCGCGCGTTCCTGGATGGTGATGAGGTCGTAGCCAGGCCGGTTAAACGCGCAGCCTAAATCTGCGAGCTATTTGACGTAGGCAATCAGCTTAACCTTGCGACCCGGTTTAAGTGGCGTACCGGGTTCCAGGCCATTAATCATCTGAAAATATTCCAGGCGATTGGCATCCATGGCCATGCGCTGGGACAGGGCGGCTGGGGTGTCGCCTAGCCGAACGGTCACGACCTCGATGCGCTTTGGCCGAAGCGCGGCGACTTCGCTGGAGCTGAGCTTGTGGAATGATCGGAATAGGGGATCAAAGGCTCTGGCCCCGCCTGCGGGAGCCTGTGCCAGGAAGTGGAAGGCGCTATCTGGGCCGGTAGCATAGGCGAACACCACGACCTCGACATCGCCCGAGGCGGTACGGGCTACGGCGGGGAGAAAGACCGCGTCAACGTCATTGATTCGGGTCACCTGAGCTTGACTGACCTGAACCGGGGTTTGACCCGCAGCCTGTCGCATCAGGTTGGCAGCGTAGTCCTCAAGCCGCCCACCCGCCAAGCGTCCAACACCAAAAATTGCCCGGGCATTATTAGGACCGGCAATGGTGACGGCGGTGTTGCCATTGTTGAGCGCAAACCCCTCGGGAGCTTCAAATCCGATGCCGAGACTGGGATGGGCGAATTTGCGTCCCATCACGAAGCCCTGAGCCGGGTCATCGCCATAGGCCAGACCGCTCATGGCGGTAAGATAAGGGTCTGGTCGGCCGAGGCCAGACACCTGCGCTAGGCTAGGGCTGGCCGCGATTTGGACGGTTCGGGTAATGCGGTCGGTGGTCAGGGGATGGCTTCGGAGCCAACCAGGTACCGCCTGAGCACCTGGCCCGCGCAGTTGAGCTTGTAATTGGTCTTCGCGCTGAAGGGCCTTGAGGGTTTCGGTCAGGCCCAGTGATGAGTAACCGGCCTTGGGCAGATACTGAACGCCCAGCGAGTCAGCCTCAAACTCCTGATTGCGGGAATAGCTGAGCACGCTGAGCTGTGCGGCCTGGGACGCAAGCTGTGCGACTTGCTGAGATTTGGTCGCCGCGCCGAGCGCCAACGCTCCAAGCGAGGTCAACAGCGTGCGTTGTTGGCGCTTGCCGGCATGGTTGGCGTTCACGTGGCCGATCTCGTGTCCGAGCGTTCCCGCGAGCTCTGCTTCACTATTCAAAATCGCGAGGATGCCCCGCGTGATGTAGACATGGCATCCAGGTGGAGAGGTGAAGGCATTGATGACTTGGCTGTTGAGGACATGAAAGCCGCATTGTCCGGCGCGACCTGCCGCTGTGGCGATACGCTCTCCGACTGAACTAACATAGGCGGCCACCGGACCATCATAGAGTCCGCCCTGAGCTTCGATGGATGCCACGTGCTCCTTGGGCATCGGTAACGGCTGGGCGACGGTCTGTGCCGTTGCCACCGCTGGGGTAGCACCCATCAGTGCCACAGCCAAAATTGAGATTAGATGGTCTTGATAGCGTCTGGTCATGTCTGCCTCAGGCTGGAGTGCCGCGCGCCGGTCCCGATCTAGATTGGCTCAGCCGCGATCCGCTTGTCCAGATAGGACGCGACATGGCGCTCAACGTCGGGGAGGTTTTCGCCCCAGAAGTGGGTCGCGCCTTCCACGACGGTGTGATCAATGATGATTCCTTTTTGGGTGCGCAGCTTGGATACGACGCGCTCGACCTCCACTGGTGGCACGACGGTGTCCGCGCCGCCATGCAGGATCAAACCTGACGCCGGGCAGGGGGCTAGGAAGCTGAAGTCATACATATTGGTGGGCGGCGACACCGAGATGAAACCGTCGGTTTCGGGGCGGCGCATCAAGAGCTGCATGCCGACCCAGGCGCCGAAGCTGTAGCCTGCGACCCAGCACTGACTAGCTGCGGGGTTGGTGGTTTGAAGCCAGTCTAAGGCCGTGGCGGCGTCGGCCAACTCGCCAATACCGGAGTCAAACTCACCCTGGCTGCGGCCCACGCCTCGGAAATTGAACCGCAATGTCGAGAAGCCACGCTTCATGAATAGGTGGAACATCTGAACCGCCACGGGGTTGTTCATCTGGCCACCAGCCTTGGGGTGCGGCGACAAGATCAGCGCGATCGGCGCGGTTTCACTCTTGCCGGCGGTGTAGCGGCCCTCGATGCGTCCAGCGGCTCCGGTCAGAACGACTTCAGGCATGACATTCCCTCACAATTGCGCGTGCAATAGTTGACTAACGCGCTTGGTCTTCCTAGATGCGCACAGGTTAGGTCCGGCGCAAGGCGGCGGCTTTAACACAACACATTCGTAAAACGCTCGAAAAAACCGACACGGACATACCCAAGCCATGCGCCTGAGCACAAAAGGTCGATATGCTGTGATGGCGATGGCCGATTTGGCGCGCCGGGAAGCCGGTGTTCTGACCGGGGAGCGTGCCGTTTCCTTGGCGGACATAGCCGCGCGGCAGCAGATTTCGCTCTCCTATCTAGAGCAGCTCTTTGCCCGTTTGCGGCGGCGGGGTTTGGTCAAGAGCCTGCGCGGCCCGGGCGGGGGTTATCTACTGGCTCGGACGTCGCAAGATACCTCAATTGCCGAGATCGTGCTGGCCGTCGACGAACCCCTGCGGGCCACTCGGTGCAGTACTGAAGCCAAAGGTTGCATGTTAAAGGGTGAACGCTGTCTGACCCACGATCTTTGGGAAGAGATGGGTCGCCAGATCGAGGGATATTTGGCCTCGGTGTCCCTAGCTGATGTGGTCACAGGGCGGTTGACGGCACGCCAACCGGAGGCGGCATGAACCCCGGAGTTTATCTGGACTACAACGCGACGGCACCTTTGCGCCCGCAAGCCCGTGACGCGATGTTGCGAGCGTGGGATGTCGGCGGCAATCCGTCCTCTGTTCATGCCGCCGGCCGGGCTGCACGTGCAATAGTTGAGCAAGCTCGCAATGAGGTTGCCGCTCTAATTGGAGGGCTGGCCTCGACCATTGTGTTCACCAGCGGCGGCACAGAAGCCAATGCCTTGGCCATCGATAGCGCTGTGGCGGCGGGGGCCAAACGCCTGATCATTGGTGCCATCGAGCATGAAAGCGTTTTGGAGACGGCAAAGGCCTCCGGCATGGCTGTTGAAATCCTGCCGGTCACCTCAGAGGGGACGGCCAACCTTGCATGGCTTAAGGCCCGGCTCGAAGCTTGGGACCCATCGGACGGCAAACCCTTTGTCGCGCTCATGCTAGCCAACAACGAAACTGGTATCTTGCAACCGGTGCTGGAGGTCTCAGAGCTTGTCCGGGCGTCTGACGGTTGGCTTCATGTCGACGCGGTGCAGGCGGCTGGCAAGATCACCATCGATAGCCGTGCAATGGGGGCCGATACGCTCGCGGTTTCGGCCCACAAACTGGGTGGTCCACAGGGGGTCGGAGCCCTGACCTTTGGTCCGCGCGCGACTTTGGTACGGCGTCAACACGGTGGCGGCCAGGAACGCGGACGGCGCGCGGGAACGGAAAATGTTGCCGGAATTGCCGGTTTTGGGGCGGCGACTAAGGCGGCCGTGACTGACACCGATGATCATGCGGCTTGGCGCGACGCTGCGGCGCTTGAGCTCGCGCGCTTAGGTGCTGTTGTTATCGGCGGAACATCGATGCGGCTGCCGAATACGCTGTGCGTTGCCATGCCTGGGCAGGCCGCCGACTTACAGGTGATGGCTTTGGACCTGGCGGGTTTTCGCGTCAGCGCGGGTTCGGCCTGCTCCTCTGGAAAGGTCAAGGCTAGCCACGTCCTGACGGCTATGGGCCTTGATGATGTCGCAGGTTGCGCTATCCGGGTCAGTGGCGGCTGGGCGACGACGCAGGCTGACTGGCAGGCTTTCGTAGCGGCTTGGGCCACCCTTCGATCTCAAGCGCGTCAACGCGCTGCAGCGGCTTAGGAAATCGATCATGGCCGCTGTCAAACAAACCGTTGAACAGGTCGAGGGCCTGGAGAAGTACGAGCACGGCTTCGTCACTGAAGTTGAGCAAGACTTCGCGCCCAAGGGGCTTAACGCCGACACGATTCGTTTCATCTCCGCCAAGAAGGAAGAGCCCGAATGGATGCTCGCCTGGCGGATGGAGGCTTATGAGCGTTGGCTGGCGTTGGAGGAGCCCGACTGGGCCAAGGTAAGCTTCCCCAAGATCGACTATCAAGACAGCTACTACTACGCTGCGCCTAAGGAGCGCCCAGGCCTTGCCAGCCTTGACGAGGTCGATCCTGAGATCCTGGCCACCTATGCCAAGCTGGGCATTCCATTGCGCGAGCAAGAAGTGCTGGCCGGAGTCATCGGCTCGCCGCGCTATGCGGTGGACGCGGTGTTCGACAGTGTGTCGGTGGTCACCACCTTTAAGAAGGAGCTGGCCGCCGTCGGCGTGATCTTCTGCCCGATGAGCGAGGCGATCCGTGAACATCCTGAGCTGGTAAAAAAATACCTGGGCACCGTGGTGCCAGTGTCCGACAACTATTTTGCCTGTCTGAACTCGGCGGTGTTCTCCGACGGCAGCTTTGTCTACATCCCGCCGGGGGTGCGCTGCCCCATGGAGTTGTCGACCTATTTCCGCATCAATGCAGCGCAGTCGGGCCAATTCGAACGCACGCTGATCATCGCTGATAAGGGGGCCTACGTCTCCTATCTGGAGGGCTGCACCGCCCC
>JANLPX010000521.1:0-2852 GCA_031367485.1 Alphaproteobacteria bacterium
GGCGCACTGCGAAGCCGCGCCATGATGATATTGCGTCAGCGGAGGTTCGCGTGACGGCCTTGCTGATCGACAACCCATTTTGGGCACAAGGAAAGTCGCAACTCTCGGTCCTGATCCCGTTCAAGGGCGATGACCCCTCACGGCTTCTTGAGGCGCTGGGGCGTGGTGGCGTTGCTGTTGAGATTATCCTGCTTGATGATGGCTCAAACGATGTCGCACTGACTAGGCGTGTAGGGTCCGTGGTGCAGGGTCTGGCCCTGCCGGTTCGCCTAGTCAGCCTGACGCAGAACGAGGGGCGCGCTAAGGGGCGTAACCGACTGGTCAGCCATGCCCGAGGCTCTAGCTTCCTATTCCTAGACAGCGACATGCTGCCCGATACACCAGGATTTTTGGTAACCTGGAGCCAGTTGGTGGCCAGCCAAAACCCACCGGTGGCCTTTGGCGGCTTCTCACTTCACCAAGTCGCGCCAAGGTCCGATCAGGCCTTGCACCGCGCAATGGCAGGGCATGCCGATTGCCTGCCGGCGTCGCAGCGGCGGCTAAATCCCGAGAAGCACCTGTTCACCTCCAACCTATTGGTTCGCCGCGATGTCTTCGAGACCGAGGCCTTTGATGAGGGCTTTACGGGTTGGGGATGGGAGGATGTGGAATGGGGCATGCGGGTAGCGCGGACCTGGCCGATCCTGCATCTGGACAATACGGCCACCCATCTGGGGCTAGATACCGCTCCGGTGATTGCCGCAAAGTTCGAGCAATCGGCCGCAAATTTCGCGCGGGTGGTGGCTGTCCATCGCGAGGTGGTTTCGTCCTATCCGAGCTATAAAGTCGCTAAATTGATGAAGGCCACCCCATTTCGTTCTGTATGGCGGCCCCTGTTGAAGGCCTATGCCCTTATCGAGCACGCGCCGCTGAAGACCCGCGCCTTTGCCATGCGTCTGTATCGTGCAGCGCTCTATGCGGAGGCTGTGTGATGGAGAGCTATGCCCAGGCCTATGCAGCAGATAGCTCGATCAAGGGTAAGGCCGTGCGGCGATGGGCACGCCTACGCCATAAACGTCCCCTGCCCGTTTCGCCAGGGCGCCCGATTGTCTCATTCTCATTTGACGATGCCCCCCTGACGTCCACCACTGTCGGTGCCGAAATCTTGGAGAGCCGAGGGGTCCGGGGCACCTATTATGCCTCTGCGGGTCTTGCTGGAACCCAGGCCCCAATGGGGGTTTGCGCTGGTGCTGAAGACTATCTGAGGCTGTCAGCCCGGGGTCACGAGATCGCCTGCCACACCTATTCTCATCTCGATTGTGGTCGCGCAAACGCCGCGGCCGCAGCCGCGGACGTCACCCGGAACCTGGAGGCTTTCGCGGCGTGGGGCTTGCCGGCTCCTGACAGCTTTGCCTTCCCTTACGGCGATGTTTCAGCAGGCCCAAAGGCCGCGCTAGCCACACGTTTCAGCAATATGCGAGGTCTGCACCACGGCCTGATCGATCAGGGTTGCGACATGAACCAGGCCCCTGCCGTTGGGATCGAAGGGCCGATTGGCGAAGCCGCGGCCTGGCGATGGCTAGAAACCTGCGAGCGCAAACGCAGTTGGCTGATCCTCTACACCCACGACGTTCGAGAAAACCCGTCACCATGGGGCTGTACCCCCAAGACCCTTGAGGCCCTGTTAGACGCCAGTTTAGGCGCTGGCTTCGAGATCATGACAGTCGGCGCGGCTGCCAAAGCACTGGGGCTTTAGACCGCTACCTTTTCGTCAGGCCACGCCAGTTTGACGGCTATGGCGACAAACATCACCCAACGGAAATCGTTGTAGGTCACCGCGACACTCTCAGTCAGGGTCATCAGGCTGTAGACCACCAGGAACGGAAGGGCGAGATAAGCCCCCTTGTCGCGATAGACGGCAATAATGGCAGCCACCAGGGTCTGGATATAAAGCAGAACGAAGGTGCCCAGACCCACCAACCCTATACTTAGCCATTGCTCAAGCCAGGCATTGTGCGCGTGAAGGGGCTTGAACCCAGCGTCCTTGATGATCCAAGCCAAGGGACCCCAGGCGCTGGTTTCGGTCCAGATGGCACCGTAGCCATAACCGGTCCACGGTCGTTCGCTGATCCGCCGCATGATCGCCGCCCAGATCTTGGTTCGCCCGGTCAGGGTGGCATCCTTGCCCAGGAGATCGAACACCACGTCGGACGCGAACAAGGCCACACCAGCAATCATGACGACCGCGAGAATGGCGAGCCAGGTCGTGACCACGCTCATGGCTGGACCGCGCCGGACCAGTGCCACGAAAATCAGCCCACCCATCCCCAACATCATGGCGACCAATGAAGTCTTGGAAGTCGACATCAGGATCAGCCCGAGCGCCAGGATGGCAAAGCCCCACCAGAGTTTAGCGCGGGCTGGGTTGAGCACGGCCGCGGCCGCCATGGCGCACAATCCCAAACCCATATTTCCGCCGAGTTGGTTTTTTTCGGGCCACGGACCGCGCCACGCCCCCGGAAATATAGCGTGCATGACCCCGATTGACGGGACAGCCAAAGCTAGGACCAGCGAGATCAATGCCAGTATGGCAAAGCTGGTCGCCAAGACCTCCGCCAGCTCCGACCACCGACAGCGCACCGCCAATACGACGCCGCCCAGCGTAGTGGCATAGATCGCCACGACCCGTCGCGACGTCTGATCTGGAGCCACCGACCATAGGTAGGATGCCGCAACGATCAGCATTAGGCCGATCAAGAAGGGCTGACGTGCGACCGCGCTAAGCGTTCGCCATGGAGAGGCTAGTGCGATCAACAGGGCCGCTGCATAGGCCGGAATGAACAGGGACCGCACTAGCCCACTGGCCGATGGGT
>JANLPX010000526.1:0-4176 GCA_031367485.1 Alphaproteobacteria bacterium
TGAATTCTGCACAAAATGCGAGCTGGCAGATCTCGAACAAATCGGGAAGACGAAGGGCTGTTCAATTTACGTTTTTGAGCTACTGACGCCGCAAATGATCGATGCTGTTCGGAAGAGCTACGATGTCGCGGCTAGCAAAAAAGAAAGAAAACTTGCTCGCAAAAACTGCGAGCACTCCCAGTACCTCTACGTGGGCAGCACCACACGTTCTTCGCTTCGGAGTAGAATTGGCCAGCACCTTGGCTTTGGTAACAAAGCCACATATGCGTTGCACCTCTCCTACTGGGGATGTCCGTCATTTAATGTCCGATTGACTGTGGCAAACTACGAAGGTGCAGAGCCTCGGGTCATTCAGGAACTTGAGGATCACTTATGGACCTTGGCGCGGCCGATGTTCGGAAGAAAGGGTCGAAGGTAAGACTTAGTTCGGCAATCGAAGCGCAGGCCCAACCTAGGCGGAATTGAAATCGCTCGTTTCAGCCCTGGGTCGTCTTGCTGGGTCCCCACTTTCGTGGGGATGAGCGGATTAGGCGGAGGTCGAGCATAATCCCCGCAACAACACGATGTGGGCGATCTAAGAGCTTTCCTTGACGCTCACCCTGCGCCGCCCTATCCACCCCCTGCGTTAGGTTCCTCGGAGACGAGGATGAAAAGGGAACTTGGGTGTGATGCCCAGGCTGCCCCCGCAACTGTAAGCGGCGAGTTCGCGCGTCAGATGCCACTGGACCTTGGTCTGGGAAGGCGGCGCGCAATGGACGTTGACCCGTGAGCCAGGAGACCTGCCTAGCGCAGTCGTCCTTCGTGCGGTCGGTGGGACCAAGCGAACGGGGATTTATCCCGAGAGGCGACGTCCGTTTGGGCCGCAGGTGACTGCGGGGCCAGCGGGGCGTCGCCGTCCCTCTGCCCCAAGGTTTGCCGGTGGTTCGTCGTCGCAAACCTATGGGGAGACCCCGATGAAGACCTTATTTTTGACCACGGCCGTTCTGGCCGCACTTTCTCATGTGGCATGGGCCGCTGAGCCCCCGATCAGCGTCAGCGAGCTGGTGGTGGTCGCCACCCGCACGCCGCAACCGCTGGACCGGATCGGCCAACAGGTCACGGTGATCGATCAAGCCCAGCTCATTACTCGTCAAACCGTGGTGCTGTCCGATGTCCTGGCGCAAACACCGGGCGTGGGAGTCAGTCGCAATGGCGGGCCGGGCGGCGCGACCTCGCTACGTATTCGCGGGGCTGAGACCGATCAGACCGTGTTGCTGATCGACGGAGTGAAGCTGAATGATCCTTCGGCGGTGGGTGGCGGCTATAACTTCGCCAATCTGCTGGCCGGCGACATCGCCCGGGTCGAGGTGCTGCGCGGCGCGCAGTCCACGCTTTGGGGCAGCCAGGCGATTGGCGGTGTGGTCAATATCGTTACCGCTGAGCCAAGCGCGCCCTTCGAGGCGTCCGCCAGTTTGGAAGCCGGTTCAATGAAAACCGCCTTTGGTCGGGTTGGTGTCGGTGGCAAGTCAGAGCGGTTGGTCTGGGGGTTGAGTGGCGGCTATTACACCACCGATGGCGTTTCAGCGTTTCGCCGGGGGCACGAAGATGATGGTTATCAGAACAGCGGCCTAAATGGTCGAGCCAGAGTGATTATCACCGATGATGTGTCGCTTGACCTGCGGGCGGTCTATTCCAAGGGCCGGACACAGTTCGACGGCTTTCCGCCGCCGACCTATAGCTTTGCCGATGACGCGGAGTTTGGCCGCACCGAGACCTTGGTCGGCTATGCAGGCCTGAACTTCACCCTTGCCGACGGTCGCCTCAGGAACCGCCTCGCCTATGGCTATACAAGCACCGACAGCAATTTTTATGACCCCACACAAGCTGTGACGCCGCTGACCTTCCAGTCAGTGGGACGAAACCGGCGTTGGGAATATCAGGGGGTGTTGTCTCTGCCCGGTGACACCGAGGCAACCTTTGGTTTGGAGTCCGAGCGCTCCACGTCCCGCAACGCCTATCCTAGTTCCTATGATCCCAGCCCGTTACCAGATCGCGCCCGCACCGGGATCGACAGTCTTTATGTTCAGGTCCTGGGTCAGCTTGCGCCGGGCCTTAGCCTAACCGTTGGCGCGCGGCACGACCGCCACGAGACCTTCGGAGACCATAATCTGGGTCAGGTGGCCGCTGCCTGGAAGCTGAATGATGGGGCCACCATCCTGCGCGCCAGCTTTGCTCAGGGCTTCAAGGCCCCCAGCCTCTATCAACTCTACAGCCCCTATGGGAACACCAAGCTGGCACCGGAGGCCGCCGATAGTTGGGATGCTGGGATCGAGCAGCACCTTGGCCAATCCACGATTTCGCTGACTGGCTTTGCGCGACGCACCACCGATCAGATCGACTTCGTGTCGTGCACCTTTGGTTCGACAGTTCCGCTTTGCCGCCCGGCTGGAATTGGTCGTTTTGGCTATTATGACAACATCGCCCGGACCAAGGCTCACGGGATTGAGCTTGTTGCCAAGACGCAGCTGGCGGGGATCGCGCTCGACGCAAACTACACCTGGACCAAGGCCGAGAACGATATCTCCGGCAAGCGGCTGGCGCGACGACCCGAGCACATGGCCAACGCGGGGGCCGCCTATGTCTGGAGCAATGGACTGACCACTAGCCTTGGGGTCTCGTATGTGGGTGAGAGCTTCGACAACGCGGCCAATACCCGGCGGCTCAAATCTTACCTGCTGACCGACGTTCGGGCGTCTTTGCCGATCAATGACCGGTTGGAAATCTATGGCCGCATCGAAAACGCCTTCGACAAACGCTACGAGACCACCTCAAACTACGGGTCGACGAGACGTGGTGCCTATATCGGCCTGCGCTCCAAGTTCTAGGGCCACACCATGAGCACCGACGACGATAAGAACGCCGCGCACAATCAGGCCATGATTGACCTGAAATCTGAGCGCGACACGCTGATGGCCACCAAGACCGCCGATAGCCCTGGCCTGCTGCTGGTTCACACCGGCGACGGCAAGGGCAAGTCGACGGCGGCTTTCGGCATCGTCGCTCGGGCCTTGGGATGGAAGCAGCAGGTCGGAATTGTTCAGTACATAAAAGGGGGTTGGGTCACCGGCGAGCGGGAGTTCTTCAAGCGGTTCCCCGATCAGGTCCGCTATGAGGTAATGGGCGAAGGCTTCACCTGGGACACTCAGGACCGGGCTCGTGACGTGGCGACGGCGCAGGCAGCCTGGGCGGTGTCGATGGAGATGCTGAACGACCCCAGCCTCGATCTCGTGGTGCTGGACGAACTGAACATCGCCCTGCGTTACGACTACCTGGATATCGATCAAGTGGTTGGCGACCTGAAAGCCCGACCGCGTGACAAGCACGTGGTCATCACCGGGCGAAATGCCAAGCCCGAACTGATCGAAATTGCCGATCTGGTCACCGAAATGACCCTGATCAAGCATCCGTTTGATCAGGGGATTTTGGCGCAGCGCGGAATCGACTTTTGAGCTGGCGGCTGACCCGCAGGTCGGCCCTTGCGGCGGGCGCGGCGGTCAGTCTTATCGGCGCGACGCGGGCCGATCCGCGCCGGATTGTCTCACTCAATCCCTGCCTCGACGCAGTCTTGGTGCACGTGGCCGACCGGGGTCAGATCACCGCGCTCAGCCACTATTCGCATAGTCTCGCCAGCTCCAGCCTCGGCGAACTAGGTCTGAGATACCCCTTTACCTATGGCACGGCAGAGGAGGTGCTGGCCCTAGCACCCGACTTGGTGCTCTCCGGTCGCTTGGTTGCACCGGCCACCCAGGCGGCCCTGAACCGGCTAGGCATTCCGGTGGCCCTGTTCGGCGCGCCCGATTCTCTCTCTGCCAGTCTGGCGCAGGTCGCCGAGGTGGCCCGGGTCGTCAACCGACCGGCGCGGGGAGCCGCGCTGGAGGCACGTATCCGAGCCGCCATTGAGGCCGCGAAGCCTACGCCGCGATCACCCCGCCTTACGGCCTTGATCTATCAGTCGGGCGGGTTTGCCGTCGCCCGAGGGACCTTGATGGACGAGATGATGACCCTGGCAGGGTTTGAGAATGCGGCCTCGCGCTATGGCCTGACCCGCACCGGCCATGTGCCGCTGGAGAACTTGATCGCCGACCCGCCAGATGTGCTGTTGGCAGCGCAGGGCGAGCCTGGAGAACCGACATGGGC
>JANLPX010000537.1:0-7045 GCA_031367485.1 Alphaproteobacteria bacterium
CACGCCTTCTCTGTCGCCCAACACTCCATCGTCGTTGAGGAAATCTGCGCCCATATTCAACCGGGCCTTGAGCCCCGCTGGCGGCTGGCCGCCCTGCTGCACGATGCCTCCGAATATGTGATCGGCGACATGATCAGCCCGTTCAAAACGGCGCTGGGCTATGACTACAAGCTCTTTGAGGAACGCCTGGAAAACGCCATCCACATCCGTTTCGGGCTTCCGGCCAAGATGCCGCTGGCCATCAAAAGGCTGATCAAGCAAGCCGACCGCGCCTGCGCCTTCTTCGAAGCCACCCAGTTGGCGGGTTTCACCCATGCCGAGTCCCTGGAATTCTTCGATGCCCCGCCATTGGGCTACAGTTTGACGATCTCGCCCTTGCCGCCGACCCTGGCCCAGGCGCAGTACATTCAGCGCTATCATATTCTGTCGGAGGCGGCCGGGTTCGTCGTCACCGACCAAGCCTTTGGGACGGAGTAGACGTGACTCTCATTGTTTGTGGCCTGGCTGAGGTTCCAGCCCTGATCGCGCGGCATAAACCCTCGCATCTGGTGACCTTGCTCGACCCCGCCACCATGATTGCGACACCGCAAGGCCTGACCACGGATCGTCACCTTAAACTGGGCGTCAATGACATCTCCGAGCCGACCCAGGGCATGATCCCGCCCGATGAAAACGCGGTGCTCAAGCTGCTGGCTTTTGGCAAGACTTGGGACGAGACTGCGCCCATGCTCATCCATTGCTGGGCCGGGATCAGCCGTTCGACCGCCAGCGCCTTCACCCTGGCCTGCGAACGCAGCCCCGATGTTGCAGAGGCCACCATCGCGCTGGCCATGCGCAGTCTGGCCCCCCACGCCTCCCCTAACCGTCGGATCGTCGCCATCGCCGACGATATGCTGGGCAGGCGCGGTCGCATGGTCGACGCCATCGCCGCCATGGGTACCTCAGACTGGGAGCGCGCCGGACCCTTTGCGTTCAAAGTTCGCCACGGATGAGCCAATCCGTCGTCATCGGACTTTCCGCCGTCGTGGTGGCTATCCGAGACGGCACCGCTGTGGTCCTGACTTTACGCCCCAAGGGCCAAGCCGCTGGTCTGCCCTTCGGCCCATTTGATCCGGAGGCAGACCGCACCTTCGAGCTGGCCTTGCGCAGCTTCGTGACCGCCCAAACCAGGTTCGACCTGGGCTATGTCGAACAGCTCTACACCTTCGGCGACAAGGGCCGCGACGCGCCGCTCGCCGACCTGGGAGCCCAGGCTGATGGCGCAGAACCTCGGGTTATCTCGGTGGGCTATCTTGGCCTCACCCCCCACGCCGTCGACACCCATGCCCCCGATAGCGTCTGGGCCGACTGGCTAAGGTTCTTCCCATGGGAGGATTGGCGCGAGGGGCGGCCACCCGCCCTCGTGGCCATCGAGCCAGCCTTGCGGCGCTGGGCCGATCTAGTGCCCGGACGTCTGGCCCGCGCGCGACTACTGTTTGCCCTGGACGACGCAGCCTGGAACGAAGAGCGGGTGCTTGAGCGTTATGAACTGCTGTACGAAGCCGGACTGGCGCCAGAGGCGGCCCGCGACCGCAGTGAGCGCCCCGACCCCAGCTTGCGGGAACTCGGGCCTGCGCTGGGCGAACCGATGATCAGCGACCACCGAAGGATCCTAGCCACTGGCCTCTCGCGCCTGCGCGGCAAACTCAAGTACCGCCCGGTGATCTTCGAAGTCATGCCCGACGAATTCACCCTCTCGGCCCTACAGCGTGCCGTCGAAGCGGTGGCAGGCGTGCCCCTGCACAAGCAGAACTTTCGTAGGGCGTTGGAGCGGGCGGAGTTGGTCGAAGGGTTAGGTCGATTGGATCAGGAAACGGGTGGGCGACCAGCGGAGTTGTTCCGGTTTAGGCGGGAGATACTTGGCGCACGGGCGGTGTCTGGATTGGCGTTGCCGTTGTTGCGGGATTAGGATTGGCACGAGCGCGGGGTGAATGCCACCGCCAAAGGCGCAAAACTCTGGGAGCGCGGCAACTTTACCGGGTCATTAACCTACAATTGGTTAGCCCATGTTGATATGCTGGCTGGGGTAGCTGAATGGCTGATTTGCAAAGCGGTCGATTGGATGGCTGGAAAGCCATCTCTAGCTATTTCAAACGTGATCGCTCTACGGTCACGCGATGGGCGCGCGAACGCAATCTGCCTGTCCATCGCCTGCCAGGCGGCAAGAGTGCAACAGTGTTTGCTTTGGAACACGAATTGGCTGCCTGGGCATTGGCAAACAAAGATGCAGGATTCGAAGACCAGCACTCCAATGATCCGCCGCCCCATACTGCCTCTCGCTTGAGAACTTGGCGAACGTCAATTGGCATAGTCACAGCCGCACTGGTGCTCGTACTCGCCGTTGGGGTATCGCTCTCGTACAAAACGCCAGCTACAAGACAGCAGATTGAAACGCCGAAGGATACAACCACTGCTGCGACCTATGTTGCGGCTCGCGATGCCTGGGCTCGGCGGACGCCGACCGATCTTAAGCGCGCGATTTCACTCTACGAAAAGGTCATTCTCCAAGACCCCAGCTTTGCGCCGGGGCATTCGGGTCTCGCTGAGGCTTGGCTGATATATCGGGAGTACGGGAGCGTCGGCGACGCCGAAGCTTTTGGCAAAGCGCGCGCAGAAGCGCGAAAAGCGCTGGAGCTCAACCCCAATCTGGCGGGGGCTCACCGCGCCATGGGTTTCATCCTTTACTGGTGGAACGGCGAGGCCGCTGCTTCGGTTGCCGAGTTCAGACAAGCAATCAAACTGGACGACAACGATTCCCAGACCCACTTCTGGTTTGCCAATGTGCTGGCCGAAATCGGCTATAGCGACGCCGCTGAACGCGAGTATCGAAAGGCCCGCCTTCTATCGCCGGGCTCAAGACCGATCGAGGTGGAATACGCCTGCGCTCAGTGGCAGGCGGGCCGAGATGCGCTAGCACTAAAGCTGATGACGGAACTGGCGCAGCGCTATCCGGATGACGCAACGATCCATAATTGCCTAGCCTGGATTCGCATTGGCGAAGGGGACATTGTCGGTTTCTCGACGGAGTTGGAGAAAAACGCCAAGTTACGTCATCAAGACCATCTTTTGGACTTGGTCATGGACCTCAATGCTGAGATCAAGCGAGACCCTAAAATCGCTCATCGCATTTTGATCAATGATGCTCGTCGGGAGATTGCCGCTGGCACCCGCCATATTCGTGAAACGCCAGCTTTCTACGCGTCGGCGATGGGAGACAGGGCTGAGCTAGTTAGCCTGATGGCGGAGGCCGGTGCCATGGATGAAAGGTGGTATTCCACGGCTATCACCTCCCGCATTGGCCAACGCTGGCGGAATGACAGTGAAATTCAAACTCTACTCAAGGCGGTAGCAGCGCCACGCCCAGCGCTCGAGGGCATGTAATTCGACGACTGATCCCTGTTGCACAACGATATTCAACATATTGCCACAACTTGCCGCACGGCAGTGATGCCCTTCCGAATGTAGCCTGTCGTGGCATCGGATTAAGTTTCGAGGTTCGGTTTCATTTTCGGGGGGTACTATCGTGGCTAACATCAATCGTGCGTTGGGGCGCTGTCGTCGGATGGGCGCGGGAACCGCAATAGCCGTCGCATTCATGACATTGGGGATCACGCTCCCCGGAACGGCGGCTGCGGCAACGTTGAACTACGACATAGCTTTTGACCCCGCCAAACTCGTGTGTGGTTCATTCGGGACGCGAGTGATTTGCGCACAGGGGCAAGCTGTCGCGCCGGTAAGGACATTCGCGGGTGACACGATCAAAATTCACCTCAGGTCTGCCACACCGATTGTCATTCCGGGATCGACAGACAATAGCTTAGTTCATCTCGACGCTTATGACGCTTCCGCCACTCTAGGGCCGGGAGGCCCTGGGCCGATAAAAGCCAACTATGTCATGACCCCGTTGGGCTTGGTGGGAAAGCCCTTGACCTTCAATACGGGCGTGTTTTCTCGAAGCTATGACTATCTCGCAGTAATGGGAAATTGCTGTGGCCTTTCGAACACCGGCTTTTCCATTACCGGCGCAGACGCCACTCTCTCGGTCGTGAACGCTGACCTCAGTGACATCACCGGCGTAAGCATGGGCTACGGCTATACGCTTGCAGCAGCACCAACAACGTATTCCGATCTTGTCGGCGGAACGGCCAGCAGCCCACTCATCTTGCCTTTGGGCTACATAAGCCAGATCAACGGCGTAATCGGGGGAGCTGGACCTTCAGACCAGTTCTACAATTTCAACTGGGGTGGTGGAATTTTTCAGAGCGTCGGAAATGTGTCTGGGGCTGCTCTCACGGATACTTTCGCCTATGAGCTATTCGACTCAAGCCACGCTAAACTGGCGAGTCTCTGGTTGAACAGCGACAATAGCTTCAACCAGCTGATGAGCATAAATCTGGCTGCTGGCCACTACACCATTGGACTGGCTGCCAACGCGCCAATAGACCCAAGTTTTATGCTCAAGTTCCTGACGCCCATCGGTGGCGTTCCCGAACCCTCCACCTGGTTGATGATGATCCTTGGGTTTGGCGCAATTGGGGTGAGCCTGCGCCGGTACCGCCTCGCAGCGTAGCCCAACCCGCTTAAAGGTAATGCGCCGCTGATCGCGAGGTCGGCGGCGTTTACGTTTTGAAACAAGGGAAACACACTACTTCCACATCACTCCACCCCAATGTCCAACTGATAGACCCGCCGCGCAAACCGGGGGGCCTCGTGCGGCCGCCCTAGCCCCGCCATAGGCCGCCTCGACCTTGGCAGTCTCTGCCGTCAGCCGAATGCCGAGCGCGGCCATCACGGAAACGGGGGAAACGGGGGACACGCACTACTTCTCCGAGACCTCCAAACGATGAATGTCGGGAATGTCGGGACCCAGAGAAACTCGGGACACGCACTACTTCTCCGAGACCTCTAGTGGATAGATCCACCGCGCAGCAGGCTAGACGCTTGCACCCACCCTCAAGCCGCGCTCGCAATCTGCATTTCAACGCGCATGCCCGCAGCGACCACCATGTTGACCAGGGTATCAAGGCCGAACAGGCCGATCTTGCCGCGCAAGAGGTCTGAGACTCGCGGTTGGGTCACGCTCAGTCGACGCGCGGCTTCGGCTTGGGTCCAGCCTTGAGCTCGGATGTGCTGCTCAAGGGCCATCATCAGGGCGGACCGCAATTTCATATTCTCCGCCTCCGCAGGTGTGTCCTCAATGGCGTCCCATACGCTGGTGAAACTGTCGTTGCTCATTGATCCAACTCCCTTGCTAAGTCGCGATAACGTTTCGCCGCTAGATCGATGTCCGTCTTGGCCGTGGTCTGCGTCTTCTTTTGAAAACAATGCAAAACGTAGATCGTGCCGGCGAACTTCGCCACATAGAGGACGCGGAAAGCCCCGCTGGCCTCCCGGACTCGAAGCTCTCGGACACCGGCACCGACCGTATTCATCGGCTTCCAATCGCTAGGATCAAGGCCGTTCTGAACCCTGTCCAATTCATACCCGGCCTCACGCCGCGCCACGTCGGGAAAGCCGCGCAAGTCCCCAAGCGCACCGCCACAGAACCGGATCACTTTGGCCGAATGGTTCACTCATCGCATAGATACATTATTTTGTATATCGCCGCAATATGCTTTCGTCACTCCTGGCCAATTTCTGGTCGGATGTCCGAACCCTAAGAGGTGAAACATGAACGAGGGACACGTACCACTTTTCCCCAAACTCCAACCGATAGACCTGCCGCGCTATCCGCATATCCCCGCGCGGCCGCCCTAGCCCCACCTTAGGCCGCCTCGACCTTGGCAGTCTCTGCCGTCAGCCGAATGCCGAGCGCGGCCATCACGCTGAGCACTGTGCCGAACTCTGGATTGCCGTCGATGCTTAGAGCTCGATAGAGGCTTTCGCGCGAGAGGCCTGTTGCCTGTGCAACCTTGCCCATCCCCCGCGCGCGCGCCGCCAAGCCCAGGGCATCCGCGATAAAGCCGAGATTGCCGGTCTCCAGCGCTTCACTAACGTAGGTGGCAACTGCGGCCTCATCGTCGAGATAATTGGCCGAACTTCAACCGATAGACCCGCCGCGCTATCCGCATGTCCTCGTGCGGCCGGAAACAAGGGACACACACTGCTTTCCCCCCCACTCCAGCCCAAACTCCGACCGATAGACGCGCCAGGCCCTAGATTGCGGCCTCGGTTCCGACCAACACGTCATCCGTCCGGCTTCGAGGTGCGACCGTCACCGACACCCGCACATCCCGGTTAAGCTGCCCCAAGATCATCATCAGCCGATCCACCGTAAAGCGCCCAAGGCTGGCATTACGGATGCGAGAAAACTCAGAGGCCGCAACGCCGGTGCGCCGCGCCGCCTCGCGCACCCCCCACCCCTCAGCCGTCAGTGATTTACCAATCTCCGCCGCCAAGATTGCGCGCAGTTGCTCCAATTCTGGGTTCGGGAGGCCTAGGTCCGCAAACACATTTCCCGACCCGCGCACCAAAACCATATCGTCGTCGCTAGTCATCCAGCAGCTCCTTCAAGCGTTTGATCCGATCTCGAATAAGGTCGAGTTCGTGTTTCGGCGTGGCGATGCCCCTGGTGGATTTCTTCTGAAACGCGTGGACCACCCAAATCTCGTCACCGAGTTGCAGCAGGTAAACCACGCGATAGGCATCGCCCCGGTCCTTGATCGCCAGTTCCCAAACCCCGGAGCCGAACCCCTGCAGCGGCTTGGCAATATCAGGGGTGTCACCCTCAGCGATCTGAGTCAGAGCCCGCGCCGCCCTCTGCTGGGTCGTCACGGGAAAGTCGCGAAAGTCCTTCTCCGCCCGCTTGATCCAAGAGATCGAACGAGTCGTTTTACGATCCATGGACGAGTGTAGACAAATATGTCAACGATTGTCAACTGAACTCACCCAAACACATAGGGCTCCATCGTCGCCTGGGCCTGCGCCTTAAACTTTGCCCAACCGCGCCCGCCGTAATAGGCCAAGCTGCCAGGCTCGGCCTTGCCGTCACCGTTGTAGTACGAGA
>JANLPX010000176.1:0-2284 GCA_031367485.1 Alphaproteobacteria bacterium
AACCCGCGCAGTGGTGCAACAAATCGGCCTGCGCTCCAGTTGGCTGGGCATGGCCTGGGCGCCAGACGGTAAGACCCTGTATGTCTCAGGCGGCAACGCGGCTGGCGGCGTCGCCGCCCGTGCGCCGATCTATGCCTTTGGTTACAAGGACGGTCGCCTGTCCGATCAGCCCACTGCCCAATATGACGAGACCATACCCCTAGAGAATATCTGGTGGTCCGGCGTCGCCCACCACCCCACCAAGGCCCTGATCTATGCAGCCAATCGCGGGGCTGACGGCAAGCCCACCTATGTGGCGGTGTTCGAGGAGAAGACCCACGCCCTCATCACCCGCATCCCGGTGGAGATCAGCCCCTATGAACTGGTGTTTTCAAAAGATGGATCTCGTCTCTTCGTCTCCAACTGGTCCAGCCGTTCGGTCAGCGTGATCGATACGGCGACCCATAGGGTTGTCTCCACGATCCAAGTCGGCGCAAACCCCAACGACATGGCTCTGGCTCCTGATGGGCGCTTATTCGTGGTCTGCTCGGCCGACAACACCGTCCATGTGATTGACACCAAATCTCTGCAGGTTATCGAGCGGCTATCGACCACCCTCACCCCCATGGGACCTGAGGGCTCCACGCCAGACGCCGTGGTCGTCGATGCCGCCCGCAAGCGGCTCTATGTGGCCAATGCCGACAACAACAATGTCATGGTCACCGACATCAAGCGGCCCGGCCATAGCGAAGTCTTGGGCTTCATCCCGACTGGTTGGTATCCGGCAGCTCTGGCGCTCGGCGAAAACGGCGCGGCGCTCTATGTTGGCGCAGCCAAAGGTGAAGCGGCCTATCCCGATCCGCAGGGGCCGCACAGCCCCCTGCCCGGCGGTTCGACCGAGTCCGTGAAATCTCTACAGACCTCATCGATCGAACGCATTGCGCTGGCCGATGTCGCCAAGATGCTGCCCGCCTGGACGGCGCAGGTCCAATCCAACAGCCCCTACCGCGATGAGCAACTGGCTCAGGCACGGGCTTCGGCCTCGCCCTCTGTCATTCCACGGCAAGTCGGAGCTGGTTCGCCGATCTAACACGTCATCTACATCATCCGCGAGAACCGCACCTATGATCAGGTGTTGGGCGACCTACCCAAGGGCAACGGCGATCCGCGCCTGGCGATCTTCGGGGCCAAGGTGACGCCGAACGCCCACGCCCTGGCGACCCAGTTCGTGACCCTCGATAACTTCTATGCCGACGGCGAGGTCAGTGTCGACGGGCACTCCTGGTCTAACTCCGCCTATGCCACCGACTTTAACGAGAAATTCTGGCCCCCGACCTATGGCAATAGCTCCAAGGGTAAGCCCGCACCCGCCTATGTACCTGCCGCCGGGCACATCTGGGATCTAGCCCGCCGCAAGGGCCTGACCTATCGCAGCTTCGGCGAATATGCCGCTCGGGTCAGCGAGGGCGCACCCATGGAGGCGGCTGAGGGTGTCGACGGTTTAATCGGACACGTGAACAAAGACTACCTGGGCTTTGAAGCCCGGGACACTGACAACCTGGCCGTCTTCCTGCGTGATTTCAGCGGCTATGAGGCGAATTTCGATAGCCCAGACGCTAGCTTGCGACTGCCCAACTTCATCGTCATGTCCATGGGTGAGGACCACACGCGCGGCACCAAAGCCGGTGCCTTCACGCCGGTAGCTATGGTCGCCAATAATGACTGGGCCGTGGGCCAATTGGTCGACAGGGTCAGCCACTCGAAATACTGGGCCAACACCGCCATCTTCATCCTTGAAGACGATGCTCATGACGGTGCCGACCACGTAGACGCAAGACGCACCGTTGGTCTCGCTATCAGCCCCTACATCCACCGAGGCACCGTCGACTCCACCCTCTATTCTACCAGCTCGATGATCCGCAGTATTGAACTGCTGCTGGGCTTGCCGCCAATGAGCCAGTATGACGCCGCCGCGACGCCGCTCTATGCCGCTTTCGGCGACACACCGGACCTGACCCCTTATGTCGCCGCCACCCCGTTAGTAGACGTGATGGCCAAAAACCTCGCTACGTCCTGGGGTGCGTCAACCAGCGCCAAGATGGACTTCGCCGATGAGGACCGCGCGCCTATGGGCAAGCTCAATGAAATTCTCTGGAAAAGTGTGATGGGACCGGAGTCAGTGGCTCCAGCCCCGGTACACCGCTACCGTGCCCTGGTTGATGTGGGCGGCGAAAAAGGCGGTCGGGACTAGGGCCTATGCATTCCGCGCCATCAGCCCGCCGTCAACTGGGATCGTTACGCCGGT
>JANLPX010000181.1:0-13139 GCA_031367485.1 Alphaproteobacteria bacterium
TGAGTTTGTAGGTGAGAAGCCGGATTGGTACGAAATCTGTGACGATGCCAAGCAATTCGATGGGCATCCGGTGAAGTCGACTGGGTAGGCCTGGGGGCCGACTCTTCGTTTCTCCATTCGGGTCAAATTTCACGAGGACAATATGCCCATCTCAAACCCGGTGCCTCGCGGCATCGACGACAAACTGCGCGCCAACACTTGGCAGGTGATCCAGCGTGGTCTGGCGCTGGGACTGCCACCTGCCAAGCAATGGTGGAATCTGCCGGCGAAGTTCGACGCCGTGCAGCCAATACGGCTGCAGGAGGAGATGATTTATCCGGGACGCAACAATCACAGTGACGCCATGCGGCATGCCGAGTGGTCGCGCCGGATGGCCGAAGAGATCGATCCAGGCTTCTCTCGGGCTGTCGGGATCGGACACGAGATTACCGGGATGTTCCCCCACCGTGACCCTGCCGCTAAGGGGTGGCTGCCAGGGCAGCGATTGTCGGAGGCTCGTATGGACATGATCAACAACACCGAGGGGATCAGGTCATGGCAAGAGGGTCGACCCATCGATCCGAAGAGGTTGGCCGATCAGCCTGTGTCTAGTCTTCAATCATATCGGAAACCCACGCGGAATCGTTGATGCGCGCAATGCATCCCGGATTTGCCTCTTGATGTTCTTGTTTAGTTCTGAAACTGTGGTGGTGTGAGAACGGAGGCCATCTCAACATGCTCGCTATAGTGCCGGCTCCGCGAAAGCGGTTTCCCGTGTGGAGTTTCGCGCTTGGCTTCGTTGCGGGCATCGCGTTCCTGTATGCAACCGCGTATATTGGTGACCGCGGCCCTCGGGCTCGTGAGATCAAGGCTGAGATCAATGGTGCCGACGTGTCGCGCGCCGGGGGGGCTAAGCTCGCCATTATCAGTGAAGTTGGCGCAGTAACCCAGACCTGTAACGGTATGTGCGATTCCCTCCGGTTTGAGGCGAACTCGCCCGACAATGTCTTTAGGCTGGAGATACGTGATCGCTCGGGCAAGTGCGTGCTGTGCGACAAGGGAAGTTACGTCGCGAATGGATCTCAAGTGCAATGGACGGTTGCCGGACAGCCGCAGCTGCGCCTGAAGCATGCGGTGGCGTCGCAGTATTCTGATCACGTGGTTTCTGAGTAGAAATTGTTCCTTATTTGTTCTTGACAAGCCCAATCGTTTTGGCTATGATTTAGCCATGGTCGAGAGATGCGCCACGCGGCCTTGAGGGCCGGGTTTGCGGCGTCTCTTTTTCGGGCGGCGGCACGTTATCGCTAGCTGGGCCGTTGCTTTTGATCCTTTGCCCGAGCTCCGGGCCTAAACCCTTTGAGGAAAACATGACCTATGACACTGGAGTGCAAGCTCCTGATGATGAGCTGCGCCTGGCTTCCGAGGACGAAGAGGCTGTTGCAGCCCCGGAGCTCCATGAGATTGAGCATGAGGGCCAGACCTATCAGATCCCTGCGGCGCTAAAGGGCGCGTTCCTGATGCAGGGTGACTATACCCGCAAGACGCAGGAGCTGGCCGAGCATCGACGCGGCTTGGAGGCCGATCGCAGGGCTTTTGATCATCACGCGGAAACGGCGCATGCCAACATCGCCGACCGTGCACAATTGCATCTGCTGGAACAGCAGCTGGAGGGTCTGCAAAGCGTGGACTGGGATGCCTTTGCGCAGCAAGATCCCGAGCAGGCGCAAGCCTTGTGGGCGCAGTACCAACAGGTGTCTGAACTCCATGATCGATACGCCTGGAAAATGACCCATCATGAGCACAACGGACGACTAGACGCCGAGCGGGAGGCCGCGGCGCAATTGACGAAGACTGGCCAAGTCTTGTCTCAGAAGATTGAAGGCTGGTCGCCCGAGATTGCCAGCAAGTTGGTGGAATATGCCGGCGCGTTCGGGGTCACGTTAGATGAGCTGCGCGAGATCGCCGATCCGCGACTGTGGATGATCCTGCACCGCGCCCATCAGGGTGATCAGGCCGCGCAGCAGCAGGCGTCCAACCGGCAAATGGAACAAACCCAAGCTGTGCGGCCCGCCGTTTCGGTAAGCGGCGCAGCTGGACCAAGTGGTAGCATGGCCGACGAAATGGCCACTAAGGAGTGGATGGCCAAACGCAATGCCCAGATGCGGCGCTCGCGTTAAGCCTCAAAACTGTTGCGCGTGATCAAAACCCCTCTCGGTCGTCACGCCACCTAGCCTGATCGCGAAAGCCTGAGTGATCTCAGCACCTTGAAGCGCTCTTCTTCCGAAATCGAAAACTATCACTCAACCCTCTCGCGGCAGCGCCTTTGCGCGCCTGCGATCCGAAAAGGATAACCATGCCCAATACCCTACTTTCCCCCACGGCGGTGACGCGCGAAGCCTTGCGTGTGCTGCATCAGAAATTGAATTTCGTGGGCTCGATTACCCGCGAATATGACGAGAGCTTTGCCAAGTCCGGTGCCAAGATCGGCGACACCCTTAAGGTCCGATTGCCCAACCAGTATGTGGTGCGCTCCGGACCGACCCTGGCCGCGCAAGACACCACCGAGTCGAGTGTCGACTTGAAGGTGCAAACCCAGAAGGGTGTGGACCTGAACTTCACCTCGGTAGACCTGACCATGACGCTAGATGATTTCAGCGACCGGGTATTGGAGCCGGCCATGAGCGTGCTGGCAGCCAACATCGAGTCCGACGCCATGAGCATGTATCAGGACGTCTCTAATCAGGTGAACAATCAGGGCTTGGCGGCGACGTTTGCCAGGGTGCTGCAGGGTCGCAAGATCTTGGTGGACAACCTGGCCCCGCTTGGCGGGCGCACGGCCAATCTGAATACCCAGGATAATGTCGATCTGGTGGACGGGTTGAAGGGCCTGTTCAATGACCGTGACGCGATCTCCAAGCAGTATCGCGAGGGCTTTATGGGGCGCACAGCGGGCTTTGACTTTATGGAAAATACGCTGTGGCCAACCCACCCGCGCGGCGCGGCCACGGGACTTTATACCACGAGCACCCTGGTCGGCACCTTGCCGATCTCGGCTACGCCAGTCAGTGCGATCACCGTGGCCACGGGATCGGGCAATATGGCCAAGGGAGAGGTGTTCACCATCTCTGGCGTGTTCCGCGTTCACCCGGAGACCAAGGCGGCAACCGCGATCTTGCAACAGTTTGTGGTGAACACGGCCAATGCCGGCGGTGCAGGCGTCATCCAGATTTCGCCGGCTATCATATTGGCTGGGGCGCTGCAGAACGTGACCATCCCGGTGACCAATGCCACGGCGGCGATGACCTTTGCCGGTGCCGCCTCGGTGAATCACGGGATATCGATGGCCTATCACAAGAGCGCATTCGCGTTTGCGACCGCCGATATGATCATGCCGCGCGGCGTGGATTTCGCCGCGCGTGAGGTATTTGACGGGGTGTCGATGCGGATTGTGCGTCAATACGACATCAACAATGACAAGTTCCCGTGTCGATTAGATGTTCTCTATGGTTACAAGACCTTGCGGCCGCAACTTGCGTGTCGATTGGCCAATAACTGAGGCTGAACACCTAAGATCCAGTACTGCTCCCTTCTCCCCTCTTGCTGGAGAAGGTGGCCTTGCGGTGCAAGGTCGGATGAGGGGTTTTGCTCCGTCAACCGCCACCTAAAACGGGCGCGTCAATCTCAGAATTCTGAGGAACCCCTCATCCGTCATGCCTGCGCATGACACCTTCTCCCGCATGGGGAGAAGGATTGTCTGAGTCCACTTTTTGAAGCGGAGTGACAGCCTTGGCCTTAACGACCTATGCCCAATTGAAGAGTGCGGTGGCCGATTGGTTGGAGCGATCTGACCTGAGCGACCGTGTGGCGGACTTCATTACCTTGGCGGAGTCGCGGTTGAACCGTGTGCTGCGGTTGCGGTTGATGGAAAGCGACCAAGCCCTGGTGGCCACGACCGGTGCGCGGACGATCGCCCTGCCAGTAGGATTTCGGGAACCCTTGGGTCTGTGGCTCGAGAGTACCGGGGGACGCCAGGAGATGGGGTTTGTGGACCCCGCAGCGATGCAGGTGGTCGCCAGCCGTGGGCAGCCGCGTCAGTGGACCATTGATGGTGCGACTATCGCCTTCGAACGGCCCTGTGACCAAGTCTATGTCTTTACGTTGCGGATGCTGGGGCGGCTGACATTGTCGGATGCGCAGCCGACCAATGCGATACTGGCTGACTATCCTGATCTGTATCTGTTTGGGGCCCTGGTGGAAGCCGCGCCCTATCTGCGGGACGTCGAGATGCTGGGCCTGTTTGCGGCCCGGTTCGAGGCGGCTTTGGCCGAGGTGCGCGCCAAGGAGACGCGCAGCCGCGCCCTGGCGTCTCTGCGGTTTGATCCTGCGATCACGGCGACTGGCGCGTGGGACGGGCGTGCATAGTCATGCTGACCTTAGGACCTGATATCCCGACGGCTCTACGCCCGCTCTTAGGCGAGATGGTGGAAGCCTTACGCGGGCTGAGAATACCCGGCGCACCGAGCCTGGTTTTCGCCTGCGCCAGTAGCGCTCTGCCGCCGCCGGCCGACTGGCCGCGCTGCATCCTGCTGGTGACCAACTTGAATATCTTAGCTCATTCGGACGGCTCCAACTGGATCCGCCAAGACACTGGAGGCGTAATTTAGATGCCATCCTCATTCACTTCGAGGCTGCGGCTGGAGCAACAGGCTGCGGGGGAGAACCTCAATACCTGGGGGGCTCCTAAGCTCAACAACGTGATTGCCCGACTGGATTTCGCCATTGCCGGGCGAAACGCCATTGTGTTGGTGGGCGGCTCCTATGTGCTGTCAGCCTCCAACGGCGATGATGAAGCTCGTGGGGCCATGCTGGATTTCACGGGTACAGCGCCGGCCAGCGTGACCCTTCCGTCGGTCTCGAAGATCTATCTGGCTCGCAACGGCACCAGCGGGGCTGTGACCCTCTCCAGCGGTGCCGGGACGAGTGTGATCTTGGACCCTGGCATCGTGGCTCTGGTCGCCTGCGATGGGACGAACGTCTTCGAGCTGGGCGTCAATGCGCAGGGGCTGAAGGCCTATGTGGATGCTCAAGCCTGGGCCGGACAGGCGGGGACCTTGCCCGGGCAACCTGGCAACGCGGGCAAGCTGCTGAAAACCAACGGGACGAGCCCCAATTGGGCGGCTTTGTCGACCGCTGACCTTACCGACTATGCCACCGATCAAGCCACAAAGGCGGCCGCTGCGAAGGCCTTTGCCATCGCCGCCGCCGTCGCCCTTTAGGAGAAACTCATGCCGGTTACCGCAAACTCAATCATCACGCCGCAGGCCCTGAAAAGCGCCACGGCGGTCTGCACCACTGCCAACTCGACCTATTCCGACGCGCCCACCAACAGTCAGGTGTTGGTCACGGCAGGGGCGAACGGCGCACGATTGACCAAGATTACCGCCGTGGCCCGCGCTACCGTGACGGCGACGGAATTGCAGCTTTATCGCGATGGCGATGGGACGGGAACGCTCAAGCGGCTGTTCGGCTCTAAGGCCATGGCCGCCTACACGGTGGCCCAGACTACAGCCAATGCGGCAACGGACTTTGGTTTTTCCGACGCCAATCCGGTGATTTTGGCGGCGGGCGAGAAGATTTATGCCGCGATTGGGGTGAGTAATACGGGGATCGTGTTCGCCGCTGAATGGGCGGATTATTGATGCCGCTGCCCAATTTGCGAGGCCTAACCGCTCAGTCTCTCAACGGGAGCAAGGGAAGCTTCTTGGTTGGCTTCCGGTCGATCACACAATTTGATGCTGGTACAGGATCGCTTGTGAGTCCGTGCTCGGGGTTTGCGTTGGTGTATCTTTGGGGAGGCGGTGGCGCTGGATCGGGCGGTACGGCGGGCAATGGCGGTGGTGGTGGTGCTGAGGCGGCCTACGGGGAGTATTCTGTCGTCGCTGGGCAGTCGATTGGATACCAGGTCGGTGCCGCTGGACTGGGCGCGGTAAACTCGGCTGGAGCAGACGGTGGTGATACCGCTGTTCAAATAAGCGGCGCTCAGCTCACCGCGAAGGGAGGGCTTGGCGGTGGAGCAGCCGGAGGACTAGGCGGTAACTCTAGCGATACGGGAGTCAGTGGCAATGTATTGAAGCGCTCGGGGGGTGCCGGAGGAAATGCGAGCGCTGGTGCCATTGGGACTCTGGGCGGGTTAGGGGGAATAGCTATTGCTGGTAGCGGCGGCGGCGGCGGTGCCGGTGGATTCAGTGATCGACAGACGGTTTTTTCGGCGTTTACCGGTGGAGCTGGCGGGCAAGGTCGTGGCTCTGGTTTTGGTGGTGGATTTCCAGGGTTAGCGCCGGGTGGTGGAGGTGGCTGTCAAAATACTAGCGGCGATTTGGGTGCGAGCGGAGGAGCCGGGCGAGTTCTGATTTTATATCTTGAGTTTCGCTAACCCATTGCCAGAGAAACAACTTCGTCGATTAATGACCCGAAGTTCTCCGTATTCCGAAATAACCTAGCAGTTGGATACCATGGCGAATTGTTCTCCGACAAACCCCATCGCCAATCGACGGCGTGATTTGGCAACAGTATCCAAACAGGTTTTCCCATAGCTCCGGCCAAGTGTGCCACCGCTGTGTCCACCGAGATGACCAAATCAAGATTGGCGATAATTGCCGCCGTAGCCGCGAAATCTGCTGCACCTGTGTCCTCCGGATGCAAGCTGATCGCGCCGGGAATGCCCAGCAACGTGGCCGCATCGACCGATGAAAGGGAGCGATTGGCATCGTTGACATGGCGCGGGTCACCCCGAGTAACTACACCAATCCTTCCCTTCGAGCGTTTTGCATTTGCAGTCAGATAGGCTCCATTTGGAATGTTCTCTGGTCGCACTCCAAGCCGGTGTCCTAATGAGCACCCCATGACCCAAAAGTCAGGGTCGGGGAACTCTACCCGACCTGATGCTGAAAGCACCAAGACTCCGAGATTGCGAGAGAAGAGCCGATGTAGTGCTGGTGCACAGAGAAGCGTCACTTCGGCCCCCATTTCTCGCAAGGTCGGTACGAACCGTGCGAACTGGATTTGATCACCGAAGCCCTGATCTGGCCATATCAGTATGCGTTTTCCGACTATACTCTGATCGTTCCACTCGGTGAACGAGAGGATTGGCTTTCCAATCCCCAACTCCGGCACGCGGGTGCGCGCCTCATAGAGAGCGAAGCCCTCCTCGTAGCGGCCTTGAGAAAGCAGCAAAACACCCAGACAGTATTCGGTGGTTGGGTTTGGATTCACACTAAGTGCCGCTCGAAAAGCCTTCTCGGCAAGATCCGGACGGCCCGAGTGGCGATGCAACACGGCTTCATTATGAAGCATTTCCGCTGGCGTCATTGTAGAGAAATCCGAGTGGAGGCTTGGATCGACAATACCGCCTCCACGATTCTCACCAATTAGTTTCCAAGGATCTGAAGTGTCCGCACCCGAAGCGCGGGTTCCGGACCGCCGTCCTAAATCTCCTATAGCCGAAAGCTCATCTCAGACCAGCGAGGTCCTGTCATCCCCATGCGTATCCCCTTAGACATTCCCCCAGGCCTAAATGCCGATGACACCAGCTTTGCGGCGTCGGGGCGGTGGGCGGATGCGTCCAATGTTCGGTTTTGGCGTGGGCAGCCTCAGGTTATTGGGGGGTGGGAGCGGCTGACGGATTCGCTGTTGACCGGCGTTTGTCGCTCTGTCCTGGCGTGGACGGATAGGGCTGCGCTGTTGAACATCGCTTTTGGTACGCATTCCAAGCTGTTGGTTTGGCGTGGCGGCGGGCTTTATGACGTTACGCCAGCCGGGCTTTTAGCCGGCCTTTTGGATGGGACCGGCGGGCAGGGATACGGCACCGGTGCCTTTTCGACCGGCAACTATTCAGAACCTTCATCGGGCGACTATTTTCCGCGGACCTGGAGTCTGGCGGCATGGGGCGAGACCTTGGTGGCCTGTCCGCGTGGGGGTACGATCTATGGCTGGACAAATGCGACAGGGGTGCCGGCCGCAGGGCTGACCAACGCACCGGCGGCGGTGACCCACATGCTGGTCTCGCCCACCGATCAGGTTTTTGCGCTGGGCTGTAATGAAGAGGTCTCAGGGATATTCAATCCCCTTTGCATCCGGCATTCGTCCATTCGCAACAACATCCAGTGGAACACGGCCGCCTCGACGACAGCACGAGAGTACATCCTGCCCGGCGGCGGGCGGATTGTGGCTGGGCGGATGCTCGGGACCAATCTGCTCGTTTGGACGACCCACGGGCTTTATCTGGGTTCGTATGTTGGGGCCTTGAACCAACCCTGGCGATTTGATCGGGTCGGCGAGAAGTGTGGTTTGATCGGACCAAACGCGGCGGTCGTGGTCGGTCAGTCGGCCTATTGGCTGGGCCCTGATCTACAGTTCTATCGCTACGGGCTGGGCGGGGCGCCCGAGCCGATGATCTGTCCCGTGCGAGAGGCGCTGGCGAACAGTCTCGCGGCCTCGCAGGGCGACAAAGTGGTCGCATCCTCGATCTCGGCGTTCGGCGAAATCCGGTTTGACTATCCGGACGCGCGCGACGGTTTGGAAAATAGCCGCTATATTTCATTGTCATTGATTGATGGGGCTTTGAGCCGGGGTCAGATGGCCCGGACCGGCCTGGTTGATGCCGGACCGTCGCAGTATCCGATCGCCACGGATCCTAGCGGCGCGGTGTTCTATCATGAGCGTGGCGCGAGCGCCGATGGCGGGGCGTTTGCTTGGTTCTTGGAGTCGGCCGATCAGGTGCTCGATACGGATGTGACAGCCCTGACCCGTGGGGTTTGGCCTGACCTGACCGGGCAGATCGGCGCGGTCAATTTGACGGTGACCAGCCGCTTCAAGCCGCAGGGAGCCGAGAAGGTCTATGGACCCTATCCCATGGCACCGGGCGAGGATCGGGTGGACTTGCGCGCGTCTGGGCGGTTGTTCCGTATTCGGTTTGCGGGGGGATCGGCCCCGACCGCCTGCCGATTTGGCAGGCCTGTATTTGATATCTCTCAGGCCGGGCAACGTTAGTCAGTGACCCCGTTACAATTGCGGCGATGTCGGGCGTGGTTGCTGGCAGCGCTTGAGCCCGGCTGCGCCACCGAGGCGGAATTACTTGACGATCTGGTCACCGGGAGAGCTCAGCTTTGGGCTGGCGAGAGGGCCGCAGTCGTCACGCAAATCGTAGCTGATAGCGGAGGCGCCGACCTGCATATCTGGCTGGCTGGCGGAGACCTTGCCGACATATTGGCGCTGAGACCCGGCATCGAAGCCTGGGCCCGAGGTCAGGGTTGTACGCGCATCACAATCGATGGGCGGCTGGGATGGAGCCGTGTGTTGCGACCATTTGGATACGTGGAAAACGCTACAGAATTGGAACGGAGGCTCTGATGGGCAAGAAGAAAACTAAGACCAGTTCGGTCGAGACCAATCACTCAGTCACGACGCCCAACTCACCGGAATGGGTGAGGTCTGGCGTT
The DNA here is from genome assembly GCA_031367485.1 of Alphaproteobacteria bacterium. GTDB lineage: Bacteria > Pseudomonadota > Alphaproteobacteria > Caulobacterales > Caulobacteraceae > Phenylobacterium. The sequence continues at coordinate 9,477 of JANLPX010000181.1, forward strand.
GAGGGGCTGGGGGCTCGGATTCAAGGCCTAGGCGCGATGGATCCCTATGGGTTTGTCGCGCCAGTTTCGAGCCTTGAGCGGCAGGCCGCGCAGGGTGCCGGTGGCTTAGGGGCACGCAAGGACAATGACTGGATGTCGCAGCTTTTGGGAAGGTCTACCCCCAGCGCTCAGTCGGCGAGCCTGCTCGACAATTTGTCGGCCTACAGCAACCCGTACCGGCACGACGTGGTTGATAGCGCCATGGCTGACTTTGATTTCGATGCTGGGCGGACTCGGGCAAATCAAGACTTGGCGCTAGCGGGGCAGGGGGCTTTTGGAGGTTCCGGCGCAGCGCTGACACGCTCGCAAACCGAGGGAGAATTGGCCCGGGCGCGGAACTCGCAACTGTCTAAGCTGCTGTCAGATATGTTCACCACCAGCGCGGGATTGTCCGGCCAAGATGCAGATCGACGGCAGCAGGCGTCCATTGCCAATGCCAATCTGGCGCAACAGGATTTCCAGGCTCGGGCGCAGTTCGGACTGGACGCCGACGCCAATGCGAGGGCGAATATTGCCAGCCAGGCGGCGCTGGGCCAGCAATTGCGGGCGGCAGATCAGGACTATCGATTGGCCCCTGTAACAGCGTTGAGCAAACAAGTGGACATGTTCTCAGGTCTGCCGCTTTCGCTATTCCAGGGCTCGACTACGGACTCGACGGGGACGCGGAAGGGGACGGAGTCGACGACTGGAGCATCTTGGAGCGAGATTTTCGACCTTGCGAAGTCAGTTTACGCGACCGCCAGCGCTGCAGCTGCACCAAAGCCGGCAGGGTGAGTGCCTTGAACATGGAGCCCCTGCATCAGGCTCAAATTCTCGCGCTAGGTCAGATCAGCGACAACCTTTCGGCCCAGACCCGGCGACTGGAAATCCTGACCGCCAAGGTTGACGATGTCCGAGAGCGGCTGGTTCGACTGGAGGCGCAAGAAGCTGGGAAATTGGTGGACGTTGTGCGGGGCGATCTCAAGGCGGCTTTGACTCGCATCGACCTCCTGGAGGCTCAACGCGATAAGGTGTTTGGTGTAGGGGCGCTGTGGACGTGGTTGGTCCGAAGCGGGCCGTGGCTGGCGGCCGGTTTTGCCGCATTCCTGGCTGGGGTTGGCCTGAAGGTCGGCGCGCGATGATCACCCCAGACCCACCTGCACCCGAAATTAGGTGGCTGTGGCGCAGGGTCTATACCTACGCTTCAACCTTGCTGAACAGCTTGGGCGTCGGGGCCATCATCTGGCGGATGAACGATCCACAGGCGTTGAAATGGATCGGGCTGGCGCTGATCGCCGGCAATGTCGTCGTCGCAACGCTCTACCTAGCCGGGGCAACTGTAACCGACTGGGCGAAGCTGGCCCGTGCGACGCGACTGCGCGGGCCGAACTAGCATTTCCAATTTTTGTGAGGAGGACCAAGGCATGACCACGTGGTTATCGCCGCATTTCAGCCTGGACGAATTGATCGCCACGCAGCATCGGCAGTTTGAGAATTGGCCGCCGCCCCCAGTGCAGTCTCTACTGCGACAGGTTGCACGCCGCATGGAAGGCGTACGCGCCCTATTGGGCGATCGGCCCATCACGATTTCAAGTGGATATCGAAGCCATGAGGTCAACTGGGCCGTGGGTGGCGCGCCTCATTCGGCACACCTCTTGGGGCATGCTGTGGATTTCAATTGTTATGGATTTGGCGATCCGATTGAGGTGTGCCGTACAATCGAAAAGTCAGAAATTCAATTCGATCAATTGATTGAAGAGGGTTCTTGGGTTCACCTTTCCTTCGATCCTCGGATGCGGCGGCAGGTTTTGACCAAGGTGGACCACGGCTATGCGCCAGGGTTGGCCGCGTGACGCCCCGGCTTACCTTTGCCCTTGTCATCGCCGCATCTTTGATCTTCAGCGGCACGGCGCTCTATTGGCGAGGCCGAATTGAGGCTGATCGCCTTGATCGATCAAAGGTGGCCGCTGCCACGTTGGCGGTGAAGGCCTCCAGTCTTGAGACCAAAGGTGCCCGCCTCAGCGCCGCCCAGGTCGCTGTATCGACGCGCACACGGGAGTCCGCTGCGGAGACCGTGTCACAACTCAGCCCTGATATTCATAGTCTGGAGAACGCCAATGCCCCCTTGGATACTCGCCGCGCTGATCGGCTGCGGACTCATGATCGGGAGCTGTGCGACCTCGCTCCCCGTCTTGCCGGTTGCGCCGCAAGTTCAGATGCCCCTTGAGGCAACGCGCCCCTGCCGACTTTACGTCCTGCCAGATCACGTGACCCAGGCTGACCTGGACATGGGTTATGCGCAGCGGGGTGCTGACTTGGTGGCCTGCGATGCCGCGCGGCAATTGGCGGTTTCGACCCATGAGGCCGAGCACAGTTTGGAAGTTGAGTTGCGGGCGCGCGCCCGGGACTAGTCTGGGTCCAAATCCATCGAAACCGCCGCTACGCGTTCGCGGATATAGTCGCGGGTCTCGGCTGGCCAGGTCTGGCTGAGTTGCCGAAATCGTTCCGCGTCATCGGCGTAAAAGGCACGTAGGGCTTCTTCGAAATCGGGCAGCTGACCTGCCAGCGTCATCATAATCCGATAGGCGGCATCCTGAGCGGCGCGACGACGGTCTGCGGTGCCGCTTTGACGCCGCGCTTGGTGGACGAGTTTGCGCAATGCGGCAGAGGCCCCGCCTGGCTGGGTGGCGAGCCAATCCCAGTGGCCCGCCAGCAAGGTCACTTCGCGCGGGACGACCCCTAATTTCGGACGACCTCGACCCGGTTTGGCTGGGGGTTCTGCGGCAGATGGCTGATAGCGAGCTGCGATTTCGGTTTCGCTCCCACGCAGGTCGAGATCAATCGGCCTACCCGTCAAATCCGAGAGCGCAATGATCTGTTCGAATCCCGACTTCGAAGCGCGCGCGACATCCAGCGCCACGGTTTGGAGATCTCCCGCAGCGATTTGTCGATGGCCTGAAAAGGCGCTGAAGGTTTCGGTTGGCAAAGTGTGACCTCTGATCTGAGGCAACGGTTTAGTTGTTTAGTGAAATGGGGTCAATATTATCCGGGTAATAATAGGTATCTGGGCACAAAAAAGCGCGCCGCCGAAGCGACGCGCTGTGATGGTGCCACCGCAGGGACTCGAACCCTGGACCTCAGCCTTACCAAGGATGCGCTCTACCACTGAGCTACGGCGGCGAATAACGAGGCGCGGGCTATAGCCAAAGCCGGAGGCTACGGGAAGAGTAAAAACAGTTTGAGGAAGACTTGACCGGCGTCGATGACCCCTTCACCCCTTCAAACCATGAGAAAACGCCAGTCTCCATCTGTGATCGACAAACAGGCTAAGCTCGCGCGGGCGCTTCGCGCTAACTTGCGCAGACGTAAAATGACTAAGCCGATGGGCGTAGAAGCTAATCCGCCACTAGCGGTAACAGATCAATCCGTAACGGAGGATGATAGGTGAGCTCTCCCCTGAAACTCTTGGCTCAGGATGCCGAGGATTTGACGATCATCGCGGCCGCGATCCAGGACTCTGTCGGCAAGATTGGCGACATTCGGTTTGATGTCCGTCAGCGTCGGCTGACAATCGGCCTCAACAGGTATCGTTGGGAGAGTGATGCGCGCGAGCGCGTGCGCTGCCTCATAGAAATCGGATCGGTA
>JANLPX010000044.1:0-1620 GCA_031367485.1 Alphaproteobacteria bacterium
TTTGGCGCTGGGCTCCCAAGTTTCGTAAACGGTCGCGCTTGTGTTTGGCGTCTCCTACGCCAGCCCCTCTAAAGCGTTGCGACCATGCCGAGCCTGAATGAAATCCGCACGTCCTTCCTGGGTTACTTCCAGGCCCGTGATCACCTAATCATCCCTTCGGCACCGCTGGTCCCGCAGAACGATCCTACGCTGCTGTTCGTCAATGCCGGGATGGTGCCGTTCAAGAACTATTTCACCGGGGCCGAGACCCCTCCGGCTCCGCGTGCGGCCTCGGTCCAGAAATGCGTGCGGGCAGGTGGCAAGCACAACGACCTCGACAATGTGGGCTATACCGGTCGCCACCAGACCTTCTTTGAAATGCTCGGCAACTTCTCTTTTGGGGACTACTTCAAAGAGGGTGCCATCGAACATGCGTGGCGCTTGGTTACTGGGGATCTTGCGCTGGATCCCGCGCGCTTGATTGTGACCATCGCGCCCAACGATGATGAAGCCGCGCGCCTATGGAAGAAGATCGCCGGTCTCCCCGAAAGCCGGATCATCCGCCTGGAAGAGAACTTCTGGTCGATGGGCGATACCGGACCCTGTGGCACCAATACCGAAATCTTCTACGACCATGGCGACAAGGTGGCCGGCGGATTGCCAGGGACGCCGGAGGAGGACGGCGACCGGTTCGTGGAGATCTGGAACCTAGTCTTTATGCAGTGGGAACAGTTTGCCGATGGAAGTCGCCGCGACCTACCAAAACCGCAGATCGACACTGGTATGGGCCTGGAGCGCATGGCCACCGTCCTACAGGGCGTACACTCCAACTATGATACCGATAGCTTCCGCAAGCTGATCGATGAGAGCGAGGCCCAAACCGGTGTCAAGGCGGTGGGTGAGGCCAAGTTTTCCCATCAGGTCATCGTCGACCATTTGCGCTGCACCAGCTTCCTGGTTGCCGATGGGGTTACCCCGTCCAACGAAGGTCGCGGCTATGTGCTGCGCCGGATCATGCGCCGCGCCATGCGCCACGCGCACCTGCTGGGCGCGAGCGAACCCCTAATGCACCGTCTCGTCCCGGCATTGACTGCGGAAATGGGGGACGCCTATCCCGAGCTTCGCCGGGCTGAGCCCGTCATTGTGGAGACCCTGCGTCAGGAAGAGGAGCGGTTTCGCCGGACCCTAGGGCGAGGGATGCTACTGCTTGAGGAGGCGACTGCAGGGATGCTGCAGGGTGCCAGCTTGGCTGGGGAAACGGCCTTCAAGCTCTATGATACCTTCGGCTTCCCTGTCGACCTCACCCAGGATGCGCTGCGCGCGCGCGGGTTGCTGGTCGACATGGAGGGCTTCGATGCCGCCATGAAACGCCAGAAGGATCAGGCTCGCGAGGCTTGGTCGGGATCGGGTCAGGCCAGCGCGGCGGCGGAATGGTTCGCCATCCGAGAGCGCTTGGGCGCGAGCGGCTTCGTAGGCTATGACGCCGTTGACGCAACCGGAACTCTGACCGTCTTAGTGGAAGACGGCGCTGAGGTTCCGCAAGCCGTAGCGGGTCAGACGGTCTTCGCGATCTTCGACCAATCTCCTTTCTACGCCGAGAGTGGCGGGCAGGCCGGCGACACTGGAACGGCGAGCTGGACT
>JANLPX010000052.1:0-2093 GCA_031367485.1 Alphaproteobacteria bacterium
TAGAGTGGTTGCGCTCACCAAATCCTCCCCCAGCGCTGTAGGCGCGATTTGGGGGAGGTGGCCCAGAGGGCCGGAGGGGGTTGCAGCCCAGAGGCCTGCGCGAACCACCCCCTCAGTCAGCTTCGCTGACAGCTCCCCCAGAGGGGGCGCATTGGCGTGCGCTCATCGCGAAACGCCCCGAACATGACCGCCTCCGCCGGACCCGAGATCGAGCGGCTCATCGCTCTGCTGGCCAAGCTTCCGGGCCTAGGCCCTCGTTCGGCTAGGCGCGCCGCATTGGCCCTGCTCAAACGCCGCGATCAATTGCTTACCCCCTTGGCCGAAGCCCTCGCCGTCGCCGCCGAGCGTGTGAAAACCTGCAACACCTGCGGCTCCCTAGACACCCAAGACCCCTGCGCCGTCTGTGTCGATACCACTCGTGATGCCACCCTGATCTGCGTGGTCGAAGAGGTGGGCTCCGTCTGGGCCATGGAGCGGGCCAGCGCCTTTCGCGGCCGCTATCACGTTTTGGGCGGCCTACTGTCGGCCCTCGACGGCATGGGCCCCGACGCCCTGCGGATCGGCGAATTGATCGACCGCGCGTCCCAACCCGGCGTCCACGAGGTGATCCTGGCCCTACCCGCCACCGTCGACGGCCAAACCACCGCCCACTATCTCGCCGAAAGCCTGTCCCGCGCCGAGGTCTCCATCACCATGCTGGCCCGAGGCGTGCCCGTAGGCGGCGAACTTGACTGGCTCGACGACGGCACCATCGCCCAGGCCATGCGCGCGCGACGGCCGGCTTGAGGCTCGTCAGGCCGATGGTGGTCGCGCCACCCAAACTAATCCGCTCCACGAGAACCCGTCATAAGACGTCTCAAAATCCCGCGAAGGATCCCGCTCCAATTCTAGTTTCCGCATGACAGCCTGAGATCGCAGGTTCGTGGCTTCGGTGAAGCTGATGACCTCCTCCAAACCGCACCTTAAGAAGCCGTCCTCCAGCGCAGCTCTTGCTGCTTCGGTGGCTAGGCCAAAGCCCCAAGCCTTTCGGACCAGTCGCCAGCCAATCTCATTGGCTCCTGCGCAAGGATGCCCAGCGTCGACCTGAGCGATACCGACATAGCCCAGAAATTCGCCTTCACGGCTCGTGACAACCATCCTGCCATATCCAAGCCGACTTTCCGCCTCGCGATATCGCACCATCTTTTGTGCAGAGGCGTCACGCGAGATTGGTCCGCCGCTATCGGCCATCACCTCTGGGTCGGCTGTCATGGCGGAAAATGCGTCGAGGTCCTCGTTACGCCAGGACCGCAGGACCGTTCGTTCGGTGATGATCATGTTGGTCAGATGTTACTCACAGGTCGGCCAGATGCCTAGGCAATCCCCATAAAGAGGAGGGATGATCTCCACCGCGACTCTCTCTAAGAACACAGCATGAACTTCGATCCCGCCTTGCTGATTGCCGGACTTTGCCTGCTGCTGGCCGCCATCGCCTTCACCTGGGCGTTTATGGAGCGGGGCCGGGCGAACCGCGCTGAGGCCCGCGCCTACACCCTACAGGATGCCGCCGCCCGGGTGCGGGTGATCGAGGAAATGGGGGCCAAGAATGCGGCTCTGCTGCAGGGTGAGGCGGTCAGTGCCATTGCCGATCAGGTGCTGAAGCGGGCCGACGAGACCTTCCACAATCGCGAACAATTGGCCCAGGCCAGGCTGGAAGCCCAGCTCAAGCCGGTGGCCGAGACTCTGGCCAAGTTCCAGGAGCAGGTCACCGCCGTCGAGAAATCCCGCGCCGAGGAAACCGGCGGCCTGAAGGAACAGATCGCGGCCCTGATGACCGCATCAGCCGCGACCCAAGACGAGACCCGCAAGCTCTCGTCTGCTCTGCGTCGGGGGGCGGGCGTGCAAGGCCGTTGGGGCGAACAGACCCTGCGCAATGTGCTGGAGGCGGCAGGTCTAGCCAAACACTATGACTTCAGCGAGCAGACCTCGACCGACACCGAGGAGGGTCGCAGACGGCCAGACGTCACCGTGCGTCTGCCCGGCGGGGCGGTATTTATCATCGATGCCAAATGCTCGCTCAACGCCTTCCTCGACGCGCAAGATGCCGTCGATGA
>JANLPX010000053.1:0-3458 GCA_031367485.1 Alphaproteobacteria bacterium
TTCCTTTTGGAGGGCCTAGCCAAGGGGGCACTGACATATGACGAGCCCGAACGTATCGAGCGCCTGTTGGGCGTGGTCAAACGCGCGGTTCGAGCCCTAAACCGCAAGGGCGGCGTACAGGACCTATGGCCGGATTAGCGCACCTTCTCTGCGATGATCCACGTATCCACACGCCGCTCCAGCAAGCTCAGCGGCAAGGGGCCGGCCAGCAACACAGCATCGTGGAACCGGCGGATGTCGAACCTCGGGCCTAGCGCAGCTTGGGCACGGGTGCGCAGGTCTACGATCCTCAACTCGCCGATCTTGTAGGCCAAAGCCTGCCCCGGCCACGAGACATAACGCGCCAGTTCCACCTCGATATTCAGCGGTGACAGCGCGGTATTATCGGTGAAACAAGCCCGCGCTTGATCCAGGCTCCAGCCCTTCCAATGCAGACCCGTATCTGCCACCAGCCGACAGGCGCGCCACATCTCATAGCTCAACCGCCCAAACCGCTCATAAGGATCTCGATAAATCCCCATTTCCCCGCCCAGCTTCTCGGCATAGAGCCCCCAGCCTTCGGTAAAAGCAGATACCCCGGCTGAGCGGCGGAAATTCGGAACCCCAACCAGTTCCTGTCCCAGCGCGATCTGCAAATGATGGCCCGGCACCGCCTCGTGCAGGGTCAGTGACGGCAGCTCATAGAGCGGCCGCTGATCCAGCTTTGAGGTATTGACCATATAGCCCCCCGCCACCCCCTCGGCCGAACTGCCGCCAAAATATCGACCCGTGGTGTAGTTGGCCTCAATATCGGCTGGCACCGGCCGCACGCCATAGGTCAGCCGCGGTAGGGTCGCGAACCAGGCTGGCAATTCATTGTCGATCCGTTTGGCAATACGGCTGGCCTTTTCCAGCAGGTCTTCGCGCGAGGTCGCATAGAAGCGCGGGTCGTGACGCAGCATCTCTTGAAAAGCTCTGAAGTTCCCGGTGAAACCTGTCTCCGCGATCACCCCGTCCATCTCCGCGCGAATACGGGCTACCTCCGACAGGCCAATGGCGTGGATCTGATCAGGCGTCAGGTCGGTTGTCGTGTGGTCGGCCACCAGCCAACGATAATAGCGTTCGCCGTCCGGCAGGGACCGTGCGGCGAGGCTAGTACGGCTAGCCGGGAGATATTCTCTCTCCAGAAAGGCGACAAAGCTTCGCTGGGCGGGCCTGATCTTGTCGCGCACAACTGCCAAAGCCTCCGCCCGCAAAGCCGCCTGCTCGGTCGATGAGATCGAGGCCGGAAGGTTCAAGAGTGGCGTCAGCAAGACATCACTTTCTGGCGGAGCATCGGCCTGTTCCTTGGCTCGAAGGATCACCTGTTCCGCAGTGCTGCGCGGTTGGGTGAACCCCGTCGTCACCCCCCGCCGTGCATTGGCGATGTTGTCGGCATAGTTCTCGGGCAGAGCCGATAGCCGAGCGATCCAGGCCCGAGCATCGGCCACCGACCGCACCGGCGTGGTCGTCGCCAGATAGCCCATGGTCTGGTTGAAACCGCCGTCGGAATTGAACGGCATTCGCGCCTCGTCGAAAGACAGGCTAGAAAGCTGACGTTCCAAGGTCCAGGCTAGGAAATCGGCATTGAGCCTCGCCTCCGTCGACAGCCCCGCCAGCTTGATCTTGGCCAGTTGCCCCTTAAAACCGACCAGCGCCTTAATCCGTTTCGCATCCGCCGCAGGCGTCACATCCCCCAACCTCGCCAACGCTGCCCGGTCACCCTGGTGCCCAGCCTCCACCGGATCGTCGCCCAGCGCATAGGCCTCATAGGCGGCGACCACGGCGTTGAGAGCTCGATCATCGGCCAGGGCCGGTCGCGCTAGGCGAGCAGGGCAGCAATCACCAACAACAGACGCATGAGGACTCCGGAATCAACGACCGAAGCTGACCGATCTTGCGGTCGGGTGCAAATGGGGGGCTTTGCACCGCCCCGTCGTCGGGTCATGCTCTCCCCACAGTTCAGGGGCAGGACGCCATCATGAGTTTCATCACCCGTCGCAAGTCCCTTGAGGCCCCGGTTCACGAAGCTGGCCAGCATCGCCTCCAGCCCACGCTCAGCTGGTACCACCTGAACGCGCTCGGGGTCGGCGCGATCATTGGCACCGGCATCTATACCCTGACCGGGGTCGCGGCGGGCCTAGCCGGTCCGGCGGTGATCGTCTCCTTCGCTGTGGCCGGCGCGGTCTGCGCCTGCGCCGCCCTGTGCTACGCCGAGATGGCCAGCCTGATGCCCCAGGCCGGCAGTGCCTATACCTATAGCTATGTCACCCAGGGTGAGCTGATCGCTTGGATCATCGGCTGGAGCCTGATCTTGGAATACACCCTGGTCTGCAGCGCCGTGTCGGTGGGCTGGGCTGGTTACGCAACAGGCTTGATGCAACAGGCCCACTGGCCCATTCCCGCCGCCCTGCTGGCGGGTCCTGAAGCCGGGGGTATCATCAATCTGCCCGCCACGTTCATCGCTTTGGTCGTCACCGGCGTGCTGCTGGCCGGCACCCGCGAAAGCGCCAACATTAACTTCGTGCTGGTCTGCATTAAGCTGGTGGCGCTGGCCGCCTTCGTGGCGCTGACCCTGCCCAGCTTTGACGCCAGCCACTTCCACCCCTTCGCCCCCTTCGGCTTCGGGGCGCACGAGATCGACGGCAAAAAGTACGGCGTTATGGGGGCCGCAGCGATCATCTTCTTTGCCTTCTACGGGTTCGACGCCATCTCCACGGCCGCCGAGGAAGCCAAGAACCCCAAGCGCGACCTCACCATCGGCATTGTTGGCTCGATGCTGATCTGCACCCTCATCTATATGATTGTCGCGGCCTGTGCGCTCGGCGCCTCGCCCTACGAGGTTTTCTCCAAAAGCCCTGAGCCTCTGGCCTTCGTGCTCCGTGAACTGAACCAACCCACGGCTGCCGCCCTGATCGCCGGGGCCGCTGTCCTGGCCATGCCGACGGTGATCATGGTCTTCATGTTCGGCCAGAGCCGGGTGTTCTTCGCCATGGCCCGCGATGGCCTGTTGCCGCGCAGCCTCGCCACCGTCAGCCCGCGCGGCGTACCCCGCACGGTGACGATCCTGACCGGCGTCATCGCCGCCGTCATCGCAGGCGTAATGCCGCTCTCAGAGATCGCGTCGCTGGCCAATGCCGGAACCTTGGCGGCCTTCATCGCCACCATCGCTGCCGTCATGATGCTTCGCCGCCGCCTGCCCGACCTAGAGCGCACCTTCAAGACCCCGCTAATCTGGCTGATCGGCCCGGCGGGCATCGCCGGCTGCCTCTACCTGTTCACCAGTCTCTCATCGAAAACCATGATCTTCTTCGTAATCTGGAACCTGATCGGCGTGGCGGTCTATTTAGCCTTCGGTCGGGTGAAGAGCAGGTTGGCCTAGAGCCCCCAATGACCATCCAGATCACCGCCTTCCGTTGGGTGCCAGAATTTGCCCAGGG
>JANLPX010000072.1:0-1604 GCA_031367485.1 Alphaproteobacteria bacterium
GGCCACGGCGTCCGCATGCGAGCCGCTCGTCAGCGGCGCGACGCGATCCAATAGCCCCCGCGCAAAGGCGATGACCTTGCCGCCACGCACCGGATCATAGCCAGGAATGCCGGTTGGCGGCTCTAAAGCGTCAGTGCCATAGAGCGCGTCATAGAGGCTGCCCCAGCGTGCATTGGCGGCGTTGAGCGCAAAGCGACCGTTGGACACCGGTACCACGAGCTGGGGTCCGGCAATCTTGGCGATCTCTGGGTCGACATTCTGCGTACCGATCTGGAAGGGAGCCGGTTCGGGCAAGAGGTAGCCGATTTCCCGCAAGAAGGTGATCTGTTCTGCGACCGAACCGTCCTTCCCGCGCCTGTCACGCCACCAGGCATCGATCTGCGTCTGGAGCTCGTCACGCCGGATAAGCAGGACGGCATTGCGCGCGGTGAAGGCGGTCAACACCGCTTCAAGACCCGACCAGAATGTGGTGGGCGAAAGCCCGGTTCCTGGCAAGAGGTCTTGCTCCACGAAGGCCTGGAGAAGGTTGTCGACAGAAATACTTTTGCTGATGTCCATGGGTCTACCGGATAGCAGAACGACCTGAGGCGCGAACCCCAGGCCGTTCAGATTTCGTTCGAATACGATGGGCCTTAGGCGAACTGGTTCATCGTGTTGTGCGCTCCGCCTGCCTTCAGGGCTGCTTCACCGGCGAAGTATTCCTTGTGCGCGTCGCCCATATCCGAGCCGGACATGTTCTGGTGGCGCACGCAGGCAATTCCCTCGCGAATTTCTTTGCGCTGAACATTGAGCACATAGCCCAACATGCCTTGGGCACCGAAATATTCCCGGGCCAGGTTGTCGGTGGACAGAGCCGCCGTGTGATAAGTCGGCAGCGTGATCAGGTGGTGGAAAATTCCCGCCTGCTTGGCGCTGTCGGCCTGGAAGGTGCGGATGCGTTCATCGGCTTCAACCGCTAGTGTCGTGGTGTCGTAATCCACGCTCATCAGCTTGTCGCGGTCATACGCCGAGACGTCCTTGCCCGCCGCCTTATAGACGTCATAGACCTGCTGGCGGAAGTTGAGCGTCCAGTTGAAGGACGGCGAGTTGTTATAGGCCAGCTTGGCGTTGGGTACGACGGCACGGATGCGATCCATCATGCCAGCGATCTGAGCGATGTGCGGCTTTTCGGTTTCGATCCACAGCAGGTCTGCGCCGTTTTGCAGCGAGGTGATGCTGTCGAGCACACAACGATCTTCGCCCGTTCCAGCGCGGAACTGGAACAGGTTCGACGCCAGACGCTTGGGCCGCAGCAGCTTGCCATTGCGATTGATAACCACGTCGCCATTCTTCAACTCGGCGGGCGTGATCTCTTCACAATCCAGGAAGCTGTTATATTGGTCGCCAAGATCGCCTGGGGTCTGGCTGACAGCGATCTGCTTGGTCAGGCCTGCGCCGAGCGAGTCGGTGCGGGTGACGATGATGCCGTTCTCGACGCCCAGCTCAAGGAAGGCGTAGCGGCAGGCGCGCACCTTGGCCAGGAAGTCCTCATGCGGCACCGTGACCTTGCCGTCTTGGTGGCCGCATTGCTTTTCGTCGGAGACTTGGTTCTCGATCTGCAGGGC
>JANLPX010000102.1:0-6703 GCA_031367485.1 Alphaproteobacteria bacterium
AAACACCCCCTGGAACCCGCCCATCGGCGTGCGGGCATAGGCGGCGATAACGACGGGGTCGGAGGCGGAGTTGGTCATGGGGCAACATATAGCCATCAGTCAGCCAATTGGGGAGACCCGATCATTGGCCTGTCCAGGGGCCAAGGCGGGGTCTAAGACGATGGTTCGATATTTCGAAGGAGATAGCTTTGGCGAACTTGGGCGAGATAGCCGTAACCGCTCTGTCTGGCCTGGGACAGTTGGTTGGCATCCGCAGTGGCACCGAGGAACCGCGTTTCTCCATCGTCGAACATGTTGGCTCCGTCGAAATCCGCCACTACGGCCCGCGCATCGCCGCAGAGGCCCTGGTGTCAGGTGCCGCAGAGCAGGCGCGCAATGAAGGCTTCCGCAAGGTGGCAGGCTACATCTTCGGCGGCAACACAACCAAGGCATCGATTGCAATGACCGCACCGGTGGTCCAGAGCCGAGGCAGTTCGGAAGCCATCGCTATGACCGCGCCCGTGGTCCAAACCGCTGATGGTTCAGGAAACTGGCGGGTCCAGTTCATCATGCCGGCCAAATATACGCTCGCGACCCTGCCAGTCCCTAACGATCCATCAGTCAAGATCGTGCAACTTCCACCTCAAGACTACGCCGTACTTCGGTTTACCGGCTCGCGCAGTGGGGTTGCCGTAGAGGCCAAGAGTGCCGAGTTGCGAGGGGCATTGCAGGGCAACCACTGGAAGGTAAGCGGAACACCCGTCGCCTGGTTCTATGATCCGCCTTGGACGCCTTCACCCTTGCGGCGAAACGAAGTCGCCCTTGTGGTAACTCGCAGGCCTTAGGCCGCGCCGATTGTACTGGCGATAAATCCACCGCCCAGAACCCGGTCGGGCACATCAGCAGCGTAAAGCACGCAGGCCTGCCCGGGCGATACCCCATGCTCTGCGGCATCAAAGACGACCATCACCGCGCCATCGACCAGAGCCACGTGCGCTGCGACCGGTTCCGCGGTTGAGCGGACACGGGCCAGGACGGGCAAACCTGCCGCTGCCGCCGCCTCAATAGTCATTTCGTCACCCAACCAATTGGTCTCCTTTAGGACGACCCCGGAGGTCAACAGCGCCTCGCGCGCACCGACAATCACTCGCCTAGCCGCGGCATCAATCTTGACCACAAATAGCGGATCGCCGACGGCCACGTTCAAGCCTCGCCGCTGTCCAATGGTGTAGCGGGTGACACCCTCGTGCCGCCCCAGCACGCGGCCATCCAAATGCACGATCTCGCCGGGAACCGCACCCTGCGGCCGCAGTCGATCAATCACGGTGGTGTAGCGCCCCTCAGGCACGAAACAGATGTCTTGGCTGTCGGGTTTGTCGGCAATCGCCAGACCCAGCTCAGTCGCTGCGCGACGCACCTCAGGCTTGGGCAATCCGCCAAGGGGAAAGCGCAAATAGTCCAACTGATCGGGTGTCGTGGCGAACAGGAAATAGCTCTGGTCACGCGCTGGGTCTGCCGCGCGCCGTAGCTGAGGACCGCCGGACCCGACCTCACGTCGAACATAATGGCCGGTCGCCATCGCTGCCGCGCCTAAATTGCGCGCAACATCCAGCAGGTCGCGGAACTTCACGGTCTGGTTACACCGGATGCAAGGGATCGGCGTTTCACCGCGCAGATAAGCGTCGGCAAATTCTTCGATCACCTGGTCCTTGAACCGGCTTTCATAGTCCAGAACATAGTGCGGGATCCCCATCGCATCAGCGGCAGAGCGCGCATCATGAATATCCTGACCCGCGCAACAGGCACCCTTCTTCTGGATCGCCGCACCATGGTCGTAGAGCTGGAGGGTCACGCCCACGACGTCATAGCCCGCTCGCGCCAGCAATGCGGCGGTGACGGTGGAATCGACACCGCCCGACATCGCTGCAACAACTCGGCTACCCACAGGCAAACCCACCGCGTCGCGGGCGGCCGCAACGGCGGCGTCTGTAAAGGTGGCGTCCATCGCCGCTATGTAGCGACTAAGAGCTACTATTGCGAGTAGCGCCTAGCGTAGGAAGTTGAGCAGTGATGTGTCGCGAAGCGTCACGAACACATGTGACGCGGCCTGAACGGCTTGTTGCGCCTGCGTAAGGTTGGTGGCGGCCAAGGCTAGGTCTGCATCCGTTATGTCGCCAATCATGCCTTTGATGCTGATCTGCCGACTGTCGAGATTTGTCTTTACTCCATCAACCCGCGCCTGGGTCATGCCATTTCGAGCGGTCTCGTTGACGACCTCGCTATGGATCGTACCCCATCCGGCGAGCTCGCCTTCCAGAAAGGTGCGTTGGGCGGAGGTCAGGGCCCCGGTAAAAGGCGCGCCCTCATGAAAGGCCTGTAGTGCCTTGAAAGCCGTCATCAGATTGGTTCCAAGACCATCTGCCAGAATACCGGTGCTGACCGTCGTCGAGTCATCCACCTTGGCCTGGGTGATATAGGTGTCATTGTGGAAGAAATCCGGAATGGTCTTGAGCGGGTCGGTCAGGTCGGACAGTTTAGTCGCAGAAACCGGTGCGGTTTCGATCTGTCCTCCGGCAAACAGATACTTCCCGCCGTATCGCGCATTCATGCCGCCAACCGCGTCGGAAAAATAGGCGCTGAGGTCCTGCATCAAGATGTCAGCCCGCCCGCTCGCCAAGGCGTCAGCGATGGCCTGGCGGGTGCTGTTGGCAGCATCCTTGACCTCATTCAACGCGAAATCCTGCGTTTCCAGCTTAGCCGCGATGAACTGGTTTTGCTCGAGATGGGATGAAATTCGCGCATCGACGGTTTGCATCGCGGTCAGCGTCTCCGCTTTGCGCGCGTAGTCTTTAAGGTTTGTGCCGTTCTTTTGGGTCGAAACCTGCTTGCCTGCATCCGACTGACGCTGCTGAGCAGCCATGAGATTGGCCAACACAGTGCTGTAGTTTCCGCTTGTTGAGACGCGATACATGATGGCCTTCCTCAGATCATGTTGGTCAGGACGTCAAACAACTCCTTGGCCGCCTGGATCATGCGCGCCGAGGCGTTAAACGCCTGTTGATAGGTGGTTAAGCGGACCAACTCCTCGTCAAGGTTAACACCCTCGACGGACTGCAGTCGCGCTGTCGCTTCCCCCGCCACGGCTTCGGCTGACTTCGTTTGGATGTTGGCGGACTCAGCGCGTCTGCCGATTGAACCACCAAACTCCGAGGCGTAGCGCGAAACTGACATGCTCACATTGCCCAGATCACCAGCGGCATCGAAAGCCGTGGATACGCCTCCTGCTGTGGCTATGCTCAGGGCACCTTTTCCATCACCCGGACGGATCGCAGGTTTTCCAGCTGCCACGCTGAGGTCGAGCTTGTTCAGCGACATTCGTGTCGGGTTGGCAACAATCGCTGCATCAACTGAGAAGCGTCCTGGACGTCCATTTCGTTCGATAACGCCCAGGCCAAAAAGTTCGCTGATCGACGGCCCACCGGCACCGCGCGACGTCTTGTCCGACGTAATAGAAGCGGAAATGTCGGACGTTCCTGATGGCGCAAAGCTCAACTGACCATCACCGTCGAGTGAAAACGCGCCAAAGAGACCAACCCCAGTGGTGCTGGAATTCAGAGCATTTAACAGATCTTGCATAGTAGACGCCGCCGGAACGGTGACCTCGATATCGCGAATGGGTTGGCCGTCTGCCTGCGCCAAGCGGAAACTTATGGTGTCACCGGCTGTAAAGCCGTGTGGGTCGGTCGTGGTCAATCCTGTCTCGTAGTTGGTGATCCCCGACGTCCGGACAATGTCATTGAGACCAAAGAAATGCGAGAACGCTCTACCGGCCTTGGCGGACGTGCCTTCATCAATCGCCACGCCATTCGGGGGTGATGAATTGAGGCTCAGCGCACCGCCTGCGAAGGTTGCGGTGCCAAAGCCACCTAGCGATGTGTTCAGATCTGCCAGGAATGTCGCGTCTGTGAAGGCTGTCGCCCCCCCGCCATTGACGCTCATCGTGTGACTGGAAAAGTCGATAGCGACCGTCCGTTTGATCACCCCAGTTGAATCCACAATTGCCAGCGTGCTCGTGCCGGTGAAGTGGGAGACCGCACTGGTTATGTCTAACCCTGTATCGCGACCAGTTAGAGTCGCGGGTGCGGGAACCCTGGCCGAGGCATTGTGAGCCGCATTGATGCGTTCGGAGACCCGATTGGCAAACTCTCCAAGTTGGTCCGACATTCCCGGCAGAATATCGTTTCGCAGGTCAAGTAGACCCCGGAGTTCCCCGCCTCTTATGGTAATCGGCTGAGCGTTACCCAGCCCAACACCCGGTTCGATGGCGATATAGCCCTGGGTCGCATCTGTTCGATTGAAACTTAGCTTGGCAGCCGTGTCCCCCGCTAATTCATGTCCCTCAGTTGAACGCAGGACGACGCCGCCATTCGTTCGACCTTGGACCTGAATATTCATCAGGCCAGAGAGTTGACCAACAAGCGCACTCTGAATGTTTTCGGATCCTGAGGAGTCACCACCCGCGAGTTTGGCCCGGCTGATATCCGCATTCAGCCGCTGCACCTGTTGCAAAAGGCTGTTGATTGTGGCGACGTCCGCACCAATCCGAGAGTCCACCGTCTTGTGGAGTTCCGACAGTTGGTTGTTGATCCGCCCCGTCTCGGTCAGAAAATCCTGAACGCTGGCGATAGACTGTGATCGCAGTATGCTGGAGGTCGGATCATCGGCCGAGGCCGCAAACGATGACCAAATCTTATCTAGCCGACCAAAATAGAAGTCATTGCCTGATGGGTCTCCAAATAAGCCCTGGGCATTGTCCAGATACTCAGACACCACACCCCATCGACTGGCATCTGACCCCGCGCCTAGGCTGGCCGCCTGCAGGTACTGGTCGGTCACCCGTTTGACGCCGGAAACCAAGACTCCCTGCCCCATACCATTGGCTACGAGCTGCTGCTGATCGATCGACTTGCGGACGTACCCGGGCGTATTGACGTTAGCGATATTGTCGGCGGTCGTTCGAAGACCGACTTGCGCGGCCAATAGCCCCGAGGTCGCACTCCGCATTGCAATCGACAGTGACATGGCGGTCCGCTCCTACCGGCAAACCTTGCGCAGGCCCGGCCAATTCTGCCGAGGTGATCAGTGAACGCCCGCGCGAGGGATTACGAAAAACTGTTTGTTTTCAAGACTTCACTTCGCAGTGGCCTCTCGAGTCACAGCTTACGGCGCAAGAGCGATGCCAAGATCAGGCGAGGCCCGCGCGGGCATCCAGCTGGGCGGCAGGACCGACCCATCGAGCCGGGAAGGTGTCGGCAAAAACAGCCGCAGTGCCGAACCGCGCATATTTCGGGAAACTCATAATACCTCGATATTTCAAACGGTTGATCGATTATTCTGTACTTGGCTCGGAGATTGCGTGGAGGGGTCCGAATGAACGCGGCGCAGCAAGCGCTTCCCTCACAGCGGTCGCAGATATCGCCGACCAACCTCGGATCACATGGACGCTGGCCTTCCCATCGCCGCACCAAACACCCCCAATCTCGCGGGGATCAAACCCCCTGGTGGCTTGGGCGCTCAACCGGGCAAGGCGACAAACACTCCGCTCGCCGGATTTGAAGCCTTGTTGTCTGCGCACTTTCCGGCCCTTGGTCAGAGCGGTCCGCTTGCCAACGGGGTAGTGACGCCGAGCGCTGGGCCAACCAAACTGACCCCTCAAGAACTGGCCGATGAAGAGTCGTCGCTCTTGACCTCGATACCGGGCAAGTCGCCGAAAGATATGCTTGAATTGGTGGCCGTGAACCCTAACCTCGCCCAGGGTGCCCAAGTTCTCGCGACCCTCTTGGCCGGTCCTCAAGTCAAGGTAGAAGCGGTTGATGTAGCGGCGGCGACCCCTGGGATCGCAACGCCCGTCGGCAAAGTTAGGACTCTGCCCAACTCTCTAGACATCGGCGCATTGAGCGACGAGGCGATGAGCCTGAACGCCAATCCGCTGGCCAACGCCAATTTGGCGCTTGCTGGCCCACCCAAACCAACTCTTGAGACGACGGGCACAACGACGAACCCCGCTGACCCCAACCTTACCCTGCCGAGTCCTAAGGTGGGGTCCCCTGCGCCAACGAAGTCAGCCGACGCGCCTGTGACTCAGACGACTTATTCCCCGCCGCCGTCCGCGCCACCCCCGGTTTTGGCTCAACAGGCCGCTATATCGCCAATTGCGCCCAAACCTGATCAAAGCTCGTCCGAGTTACGAACCTCTCCAAATCAGGAACCTGGCGCTGCCAAGGTGAGTCGAGCCACGACCGGGCGAATCCAAACTGCGATCGCGCCAGTCACAACCGGCATTACCGGCAAGTCCGCCAGCGCCATCGCGGCGACCCGTGGCCAGCCAGATCCCGAGCCGTCACCCGAACCTCAGCACTCCGAGCTTGATTCCGTGCTGGTCGAGGCGGCACCGCAGAGCGAGACAACCACAGCTACAGGTCAGCCCACGCCCCAAGCGGTTTCTAACGCCCACCAATTGACCACCGCGGCCGTCAAGTCGGGCCCAGAAACCGTAAGCAATCTGGCGGCTCAAATCGTTCGGAACCTCGAGGGACGCCTGACCCGCTTTGACGTTCAACTCCATCCTGCCGACCTAGGTCGGGTCGATGTCCGGGTAGAGATTGGAGCCCGCGGCCGCGTGAAGGCTTCTATGTCCTTTGAAAACCCCCAGTCTGCCGCTGAT
>JANLPX010000142.1:0-2094 GCA_031367485.1 Alphaproteobacteria bacterium
CTAAAATCGTCCGCGTAGATTTTGTGAGGCCCTAACCCGTGAGCGTTCGTCGCCTTGCCGCCATCCAACCCGACAGCTTTGCCTTTAGTGCTGCCAGCCTGAAAGAGGTTGCGGTCTGGGTTGCTAAATACCCTGCCGGACGTCAGCAATCGGCAGTCATTCCGCTGCTGTGGCTGGTGCAGAAACAAGAGGGCTGGATTTCAGAACCCGCCATTCGCGCTGTGGCCGAGATGTTGGGTATGCCTAAGATCCGAGTACTGGAGGTAGCGACCTTCTACACGATGTTCATGCTGGAGCCTGTCGGCACCCATGCCCTGGTCCAGATTTGCGGCACAACACCGTGCATGTTGCGCGGGGCAGGTGACCTGATTTCGGTCTGTCAGAAGAAGTTTGGCAATCGTGATCACCGCTCGGCTGACGGCAAGTTCTTCTGGCAAGAGGTCGAGTGCCTGGGTGCCTGTTCAAATGCGCCTATGGCGGCGATCAATGACTACTACTACGAGGATCTGACGACAGAAAGCTTTGAGGCGATCCTCGATGATTTCGCGGCGGGCAAGAAGCCGTTGCCGGGGTCCTACATCAAACGCCAGGGCCCCGCGCCGGTGGGTGGTCCCTTGGTCCTGACCGATCCCAAGCTCTATGACGGCTCAGCCGCCAAGCCGATAAAGTCACTTCCTAACGCGGTGCCCACGGCCAAGAAGGCTAAGGAACCTGCCGCATGACCTTGGCAGATACCTTAGAAGTTTCCTTCTCCCCTTGCGGGAGAAGGTGGCCGCCGAAGGGCGGTCGGATGAGGGGTCTTGCTCCCCTCTCCCTGGTTTGTCGTGGCCGTCAGTCTCAGAGTTCTGAGAGACCCCTCATCCGTCGTGCCTTCGCACGACACCTTCTCCCGCAGGGGGAGAAGGGAATTGGTGCCGCTTGCTCCTTGGCGGAGGCGGCGTGATGGATATTGCCGCTGCAAAGGGCCGACTCGTTACCATGGTCGCAGTCGACGCGGTCTGCGCGGTGATTGCGGCGGGTGCGGCCTATGGAGCGTTTGTCCGGGGCGTGGACTGGGCGATCTATCTTGTGGTCGCGGCTGTGGCCGTCGGGCTGGCGGCACAGATTTGGTTTGTAATGGGACTTCGGTCCTCTAGGGAAGAAGGTTAGGGCGTCGTGGTCGGGATACTGGAAGACAAGGACCGCATCTTCACCAACATCTATGGTCTCCAAGACTGGGGCCTGGACGGGGCGAAGACGCGCGGCTGCTGGAACGCCACGCGTGATATGCTGCAACAGACGCCAGAATGGATCTGCGATCAGATCAAAGAGTCGGGTCTGCGCGGCCGTGGCGGCGGGGGCTTCCCCACTGGACTGAAATGGACCTTCATGCCGAAGGCCGAGAGTGAGCGGCCACACTTCCTGGTGGTCAATGCCGATGAGAGCGAGCCTGGGGCCTGTAAAGATCGCGAGATCCTGCGCAATGATCCGCATCTGCTGATCGAGGGTTGCCTGGTGGCGAGCTACGCCATTCGTGCCCACACCGCTTACATCTATATCCGAGGCGAATACGTCCAAGAACGCGAGCGCCTGGAGGCGGCCATCAAGCAAGCCTATGCCGCCAAGCTGATTGGCAAGGGCAATGTGCATGGCTGGGATTTTGACCTTCACGTCACTCATGGTGGCGGGGCCTATATCTGCGGTGACGAAACCGCGCTGATGGAGAGCCTGGAGGGCAAGAAGGGCCAGCCACGCTTAAAGCCGCCGTTCCCGGCCGGTGCTGGCATCTATGGTGCCCCCACCACCATCAACAATGTCGAGTCTATCGCCGTGGTGGGCACGATCCTGCGGCGCGGGGCCGGATGGTTTGCCGGTTTTGGGCGGCCCAAGAATTCCGGCATCAAGCTGATGGCCGCCTCGGGCCATGTGAACAACCCATGCGTGGTCGAAGAGGCCATGTCGATCCCGATGCGCCAACTGATCGAGGAACACTTCGGCGGTGTGCGCGGCGGCTGGGGTAACCTCAAGGCCGTGATCCCCGGCGGTATCTCCATGCGGATGATCCCCGCGGCGGAAGCCGAAGAAGCGTTGATGGATTTCGACGATCTGGCTGCC
>JANLPX010000168.1:0-8269 GCA_031367485.1 Alphaproteobacteria bacterium
CCGACTTCGGGATCGAATACTTTCAGATGGGCGATATCCGCAACGGCATCGTCCATGTGGTCGGGCCAGAACAGGGGCGCACCCAGCCGGGCATGACCATCGTCTGCGGCGATTCCCACACCTCGACCCACGGCGCCTTCGGGGCCTTGGCCCAGGGGATCGGGACGTCCGAGGTCGAGCACGTCCTTGCCACCCAGACCCTGCGCCACCGTAAGGCCAAGAACTTCAAGGTGCTGATCGAGGGCGAGCCGCCGCCCGGCGTCGGGGCCAAGGACTATGCCCTGGCGGTGATCGGGGCGATCGGCACGGCCGGAGGCACCGGCTATGTCATCGAATACGCCGGCGACGCAATCCGGGCCCTGTCCATGGAGGGCCGCATGACACTATGCAACCTCACCATTGAGGGCGGGGCCCGCGCAGGCCTGGTCGCCCCCGACGACACCACCTTTGCCTATGTAATGGGCCGTCCCGCCGCCCCGAAGGGTGTGGCTTGGGAGATGGCGCTCAGCTATTGGAAGACCCTCTATACCGATGATGACGCGCACTTTGATCGCGAGGTCGCAATTGACGCAGCATCTATCGCGCCGACCCTTACATGGGGCACGAGTCCCGAGGATGTGGTGGCGGTAACCGGCACGGTTCCCACCCCCGATAGCTTCGCCAACCCGGATAAGCGCGCCTCTGCAGTTCGCGCCCTGGACTATATGGGTCTCGTGGCCGGTCAACCGATCACGGAAGCCAAGATCGACGTGGTGTTCATCGGATCCTGCACCAATAGCCGCATAGAAGACCTGCGCGCCGCCGCCGCCATCGCTGAGGGTCGCCAAGTGGCCCCCCATGTGCGGGCCATGGTGGTGCCGGGTTCAGGCTTGGTGAAGGCCCAAGCCGAGGACGAAGGACTGGACCTGATCTTCAAGGCTGCGGGCTTCGACTGGCGAGAGCCCGGATGTTCTATGTGCCTGGGCATGAACCCAGACAAGCTAGCCCCAGGCGAGCGTTGCGCCTCGACCTCCAATCGTAACTTCGAGGGCCGCCAGGGTCGCGGCGGCCGCACCCACCTGATGAGCCCCGAAATGGCCGCCGCCGCCGCCATTGCCGGCCACATCGTCGATGTTCGGGAGTACCTAAGATGATCACCGGCCTAGATCATATCGCGCTCGCCGTCCACGATCTGGATGCCGCTGTTGAGGCCTATCGCAAGCTGCTGGGCCGCGAACCCAATTGGATCGGCGGCGACGGTGGTGCGCGACACGCCTGGTTTCAGCTGTCCAACATGGCCCTCGATGTGATCAGTCCCTCTGGCGAGGGAGCCTTTGGCGACACCATCCGCAAACACCTAGCCGACCACGGCGAGGGCATCTGGGCCATGGCCTTCACCGTCGACAGTGCTCAGGCCATGCATGAGCTCGTCAGCCGGCGAGGCCTAGACTCTACCCCGCCGCACCTTGTGCGCTCGACCCATGACGATGGCCGCAAGCGCTATTGGTTCAATGGCAATGTGAGCCAGCAAAGCACCGGGGGGCTCAACATCCTGCTGGTCGATCCACCCCGAGACGGCTTGGCCTGGCCACTCTCCACCTCCATCGGCCCAGAGACCGGCAGCGTCGCCGAACTTGATCACGTGGTGGTCCACACGCCCAATCCCGAACGGGCACTGGCCATCTACGGGGCTAAGCTGGGATTGGACCTTCGACTCGATCGCTCCAATGCTGAGTGGGGCGTGCGGCAACTGTTCTTCAAATGCGGGGCCGCAGTGGTCGAATTCGGAGCCAGCCTGAAGACTCCGACCTCAGACAAGCCCGACAGTTTCGGCGGTTTGGCCTGGCGAACGCCGGACGCTTCTGCGGCTCGGGCCCGACTGGCAGCCGCTGGCTTCGATGTCTCCGAAGTCCGCAAGGGTCGCAAACCCGGCACCCAGGTGCTCACAGTCCGTTCCGGCGTGGTCGCAGGGCCGACACTGCTGGTCGAGCAGGGCACCACACCGTGAAGGCGCTTGTCCTAGCGCTTAGCCTGTCCGCAAGCGTAGCCTGCGCCCAAAGCCTGCCCGTCAAACTCCACGACGGCGACACGTGGTCCTTCACCGCCAAGCATGAGCGCATCATCGAGGGTCTAAATCCCCAGAACTTCACAGTCACCACCGTCAAAACTCTAACCTGGCGGCCCGGGGCAGATGGCGGTCAGCTGCTGATGGCACACGTCTCCGTGACCGCAGACTCCGGCATGCCGCCTGAGGCCGCCATCACCCAGACCCTGACAATTCCGGTTAGGCTCACGGTCGACGAGACCCTGGCCCCCAACGGCGTGGTCAATGTGGATGAAGTGCGCGCCGCCGCACGAGACCTGATCCTCAGTTCGGGGGCTAGCCAAGCTGATCTCGGGCGCATGGCAAAGGTCAATCCCGCCATCTTGGATCAGACAGCTATGGCGCTGGTCGGTCGCGAACTCGGCCTATTGGCGCGGGTTCAGGGCACCTCGCTAAAACCGGACCTCCCGGCCTATGTCGATGATGAGGTGCCAAATCCCCTCGGCGGGCCACCGCTTCGCGCTCGGATGATCTATCTGCTGGAGTCTCATAACGCCGCGACGGGACAAGCATCCGTAAGCTGGCAAAGCAGCGTCGATCCTCAGTCGGTCCATGACAGCTTAGCTGAACTTGCCGGGCGCGCTCCGCCGGAGCGCCAAGCCGAAGCAGATGCCGCCTTCGCCAAAATGAAGATTGAGAATGCCCGCAACTGTCGGGGGGAAATTGATATCCCCACGGGACTCGCCACCAAACTGACATGCGTCAACACGGTCTCCGTCGCCGATGGGGACGTAACACGCCGCACATCCGACCGCTGGGACATCACCCAGACCCTGCCGGGAAGACCGCAATGAAAGCCTTCACCCAGCTCGACGCCAAGATCGCACCGTTGCAGATCGCCAATGTCGATACCGACCAGATCATCCCCAAACAGTTCCTCAAGACCGTGGAACGCGAGGGCCTGAGCAAGGGCCTGTTCTATGATTTTCGCTTTGATGAAGCCGGCAAGGAGAAGCCTGACTTCGTGCTCAACCGCCCGGAGTATAAGGGCGCAGGCGTGTTAGTCGCCGGTGACAATTTCGGTTGTGGTTCTTCGCGCGAACACGCCCCTTGGGCCCTGCTGGACTTCGGGATCAGCTGCGTGATCTCCACAAGCTTTGCCGACATCTTCTACAACAACTGCTTCCAGAACGGCCTGTTGCCAGTGGTCCTGAAGCCGCAGCAGGTTCAGGCCCTGATGGACGAGGCCAAGGGTGGCAATCACCTCGTCACCGTAGATCTCGCCAGCCAAACCGTCGTCTCGCCGTCCGGCCAACGCTTCGAATTTGAGATCGACCCCCAGCGCAAGATCAAGATGCTGAACGGCCTCGACGCCATCGGCGAGACCCTGGTCGCCGCCGCCGACATCAACGTCTATGAGTCCCAACGCGCCCTCGATAGACCCTGGCTAGAACGCGCATGACCCTGATCATAGCTGGCACAGTCCGCGTGCCGCCTGAGAACCTCGAAGCCTTCAAACCCCACATGTTGGCCATGTTGACCGCCAGCCGGGCGGAAGACGGTTGCCTAGAGTATTCTTACGCGCAGGACGTGGCCGATCCCGGTTTGGTGCGGGTCTATGAGGCCTGGCGCGATCAGGCGGCGTTAGACGCTCACTTCCAAACCTCGCATATGGTTAATTGGCGCTCCCATTGGCCCAAGTTCGGGGTTTCCGAGCGTAACCTCATGGCCTACGAGACCGCTTCGCAACGCCAGCTCTAGAGGCACGCCATGACCGACCTCCTCCTCCTGCCCGGTGATGGCATCGGCCCGGAAGTGACCGCCCAGGTCCGCCGGGTGGCCCAACGTCTGACACCGGATCTCGTGATTGAGGAACGTCTGTTCGGGGGTTGCTCGTACGACGCCCACGGTACCCCGTTGACCGAGGAAACCCTGGCCGCCGCCAAAGCCTCAAAAGCCGTGCTAATGGGTGCGGTCGGTGGTCCGCAATGGGCCAACGCGCCCCGCGACAAGCGCCCCGAAGCTGGCCTGTTGGCCCTTCGCGCCGGCATGGAAGTGTTCGCCAACCTCCGCCCAGCCTTGTGTTTCCAACCCCTCGCCGATGCCTCAAGCCTCAAGCGCGAGCTGGTCGAGGGTCTGGACTTCATGATTGTCCGCGAGCTTACCGGCGGCATCTATTTCGGCAGTCCACGCTTCATCGAAGATCTGCCCGGCGGCGGTCAGCGCGCCGTGGATACCCAGGTCTACACCACTATGGAGATCGAGCGGGTCGCTCGGGTGGCGTTTGAATTGGCGCGGGGACGCCGCAACAAGGTGCATTCCGCCGAGAAATCCAATGTGATGGATAGTGGCCTGCTCTGGCGCCAAGTGGTCACCGCCTTGCACGCCCGGGACTACGCCGACGTCCATCTAGAACACATCCTGGCCGACAATGCCGCCATGCAGATCGTGAAGGCTCCTAAGCAATTCGACGTCATGGTCACTGATAACCTGTTCGGCGACATCCTGTCGGATGCAGCGGCGCAACTGACAGGCTCGCTCGGCATGTTGCCCTCAGCCGCCCTGGGCCTGCCCGGTAAGCCAGGTCTCTATGAGCCCATCCATGGCTCGGCCCCCGACATAGCCGGTCAGAACTTGGCGAACCCTCTGGCTGCGATCCTCAGCTTTGAGATGGCCCTGCGTTGGTCCCTTGACCGCGCGACCCTGGCTGACAAGCTGCTGGCAGGCGTGATTAAGGCCCTAGAGACCGGTGCCCGCACCCGAGACCTTGGGGGATCCCTCTCCACCACTGAAATGGGTGAAGCGGTCTTGGCGGCGCTCTAAAGCCGTCGGTACTCTAGGATCGAGCCGTCCTTCAGCTTTCCACTGAGACCGGACCAAACGCCGGATTGATCGTACCAGTCGTCAATCTCGGCTTCGCCGCGCACCGACCACCGGACGGCAGACGTTCCACGGCCATTCCCAAGCTTGATAGAGGTGTCGAGTTTTCGGACCGCGGTGACCTTGAGGAGCTTGCCCTCCTGGGGATTGAACAGGGGCGAGCCGAAAACTTCGGGATTCCAGTGGGTGAAGGGCAGGGTGTCAGCCGCAGCGATCAGTTTCCCTGACCCGGTTTCGACCACGAGGCCACGGTCCGTCCGTCGCGCGTTGACCTTTTGCGCTTTGCCGTTGGCGTCGGTCGTGGTGTCCAGGCTGGCAAATCGGCCGTTGGCCCAACGCTCTACGGCATGATGTCGATAGCGATACACAGGCACCGGACCGAGTCTCACAGACATCTGCACATCGGTCGTGACGACGGGCGAGGTTCCATCACCACCAAAGACCATCAGGTGAGATCCGACCTTGGTTCCGTTTCGGAAGATCGCAAACTCGAGCTTTCGGCTAGCGGGTGCAGCAGCCTTGGCAACTGCTGTTGAAGCTAACGCCAAGCCTGACGCCAGCATCGTTCGCCGAGACAGATCCATTGCGGTATGTCCTTGAGACATGAATGCTCCGATTTGTCTTATGACTACGAGCCGCATTGGCGAAAGGATGCAATCAAGGTTGCCAAGCCTAAGCTCGCTCAGCGATGTTGCCGATAGGTAAAGGAATCCCTCATGCTGCCCTCGCCTGCCCATTGGTTGGTCAAGTCTGAGCCGACAAAGTACGCTTTCAGCGACCTTCAACGCGACGGCAAGACCATGTGGGATGGGGTGCGCAACAATCAGGCGGCCTTGTACCTCAAGGCCATGCGCATCGGCGACGAAGCGCTTTTCTATCATTCCCAAGAGGGATTGGCTGTTGTTGGGATCGCCGAGGTGGTTCGTGAGGCCTTCCTGGATCCCACCGATCCAGCAGGCCGCTTTGTTGCGGTGGAGTTTGCGCCGGTGCGCGCCCTTCCCCAACACGTTACGCTCGCCCAAATGAAGGCAGAGCCGTCGCTTTCTGCCATGGCGATGTTCCGCCAATTCCGCCTATCAGTATGTCCAGTGACCTCCGAAGAGTGGACGACCATATTGCGGATGGCGGGGGAAAACTGCGACTAACATTGCGGTCCGGCACGCCAGGGCGTAGAGGATCGCTCCGCTTTTGAGATGGAGAAACTGCGATGAGCTATCGCGTCGCTGTCGTGGGTGCCACAGGCAATGTGGGCCGCGAAATGTTGAATATCCTGGAGGAACTCGAGTTCCCCATCGCGAAGATTCACGCCATTGCCAGCCGTAAATCCATCGGCGTCGAAGTGTCATTCGGCGACAAGATCATCAAGTGCGAAGACATAGCTCAGTTCGACTTTTCGACTGTCGATCTGGTCTTGATGAGCGTCTCGGGTGCCTTTTCTAAAGAATGGGCAGCCAAGATCGGCGAGGCGGGCCCCATCGTCATCGACAATTCGTCGGCCTGGCGGATGGACCCCGACGTCCCCCTGATCGTGCCTGAGGTGAACCCCGACGACGTGGAATGGGCGGACCGCAAGAACATCATCGCCAATCCAAACTGCTCTACCGCCCAGCTAGTGGTGGTCTTGAAACCCCTGCATGAACGCGCCCGGATCAAGCGGGTCGTGGTCTCGACCTATCAATCGGTGTCAGGGGCCGGAAAAGAGGGCATGGATGAACTGTGGGATCAGACCAAGGGCGTGTTCGTACTGGGTGCGCCGGAGCCCAAGAAGTTCCCCAAGCAGATAGCCTTCAACGTCATCCCGTTCATCGGGACCTTCAACGATGATGGTTACACGGACGAAGAATCCAAGATGTGGAACGAGACCCACAAGATGATCGATCCTGAGATCAAACTGACTGTGACTTGCGTGCGCGTGCCGGTGATGGTGGGCCACTCGGAGTCGGTAAATATCGAATTCTTTGAGCCTCTAGACGAGGATGAAGCGCGAGACCTGTTGCGCGAGAGCCCCGGCATCGTGGTGATCGATCAGCGGACCGATAAAGGCTACATGACCCCGAAAGAGGCCCAGGGAGAATTTCCGGTCTTCGTCAGTCGAATCCGCAATGATCCTACCGTCGAGTACGGCCTGAATATGTGGGTGGTCGCCGACAATCTGCGTAAGGGCGCGGCATTAAACGCGGTTCAGATTGCCCAGCTGCTGCACGAGCGGGGCCTGATCAAGCAAGCCGTATTGGCCTAAGAAGTCTATGGCTGAGACGAGGGCGTCGAGGCCGATCCTCGCCGGGGTCGGCTGTTACCTTGTCTGGGGTTTTGCGCCGCTGTTCTTCCAGGCGATATTTCAGATGGGTGTCGGATCTTGGGAGATACTGGCCCACCGGTCGCTATGGGCTGCGCCTGTCGCCCTGGTATTCGTGGTCTGGGCGGGGCAGATACGGCAGGTCCAGGCGGTGCTGCGCAAGCCATCCGTCATGGCCGGTTTGGCGCTATCGGCCCTGCTGATTGGGGCCAATTGGAGCCTCTATATCTGGGCCGTGAACGTGGGGAAGGTGCTGGAGACCAGCCTTGGCTACTATCTAACACCCTTGCTAAACGTCTTGGCGGGGGTGGTGATTTTCCGCGAGCGTCTTGACCGGACGGCCAGGATCGCGATCGCCTTGGCAGCACTGGGCGTTGCCATGCAGGCCATCGCCCTGGGTCATATCCCCTGGATTTCGCTGACGCTTGCCTTCACGTTTGGGGCCTATGGCGTGGTGCGAAAACTGGTCGCAGCAGACGCCCAGACTGGCCTCTTTGTCGAATGCCTGTTCCTGGCTGTGCCCAGCGCGGTTTATCTCGCTTTCCTACCTCATGGAGGTCACTTTGGAAGCGCGGCACCCGTGACGCTGTGGCTGCTGGCCTGTGGACCCGTCACGGCTGTCCCCTTGGTTCTGTTTTCCTGGGTCGTACGACGAATTCCCATGTCGACCCTGGGGTTCCTGCAATTTATTGGACCGACTGTCGCCTTCGCCATCGGCCTAGCGGAGGGCGAAGCCTTCACCCCATTGCGCGCCCTGTCCTTCGCTATGATCTGGGGCGGCGCAGTTGTCTACGCGTTCGGAGCTTGGCGCAAACACCAAGCTCCGGTCGTAGCGACCTAGTAGCGATAGTGGTCCGGCTTGAACGGGCCGGCCTCGGGCACGCCGATATAGTCGGCTTGGTCCTTGGACAGCGTGGTGAGTTTCGCGCCCAACTTCGCCAAGTGTAGCATGGCCACTTTCTCATCCAGATGCTTTGGCAGGGTATAGACCTGCGTCTGATACTTCGCCCCGTTGGTCCAGAGCTCCATTTGAGCCAGGGTCTGGTTGGTGAAGGACGCGCTCATCACAA
>JANLPX010000212.1:0-8032 GCA_031367485.1 Alphaproteobacteria bacterium
GGCGGCACCGAGCGCGATTTTGAGCGACATGGGTCAATCCTGATTGAACTGGTAGAGATACGGCCTGCGTAAGCCGACGGATGCGTGAACCGCCGCGCCTGGAGTTATGATTGTGCGAAGGCCAAACACGAGCGACAGTACTTCGGTTCCCACGGAGGCCACCATGATCAAGCTCTACGACCACCCGCTCTCGCCCTACGCCCAGAAGGTCAAGATCGCGCTGCGGGAAAAAGGTGTGGCCTTTGAGACGGTCGCACCTGGTGGCCTGGGTGCAGGCGGCGCGCAAGGGGCCTTCCTAGCGGCCAATCCCCGCGCCGAGGTGCCCGCTCTGGCGGACGGCGACGTAACGATCTTCGATTCTACAATCATCCTGGAATATATCGAAGACAACTGGCCTACCCCGGCTCTTCTTCCCGCCTCACCGGCCGACCGCGCCCGGGTCCGGATGCTGGAGGAGGTGATGGACACCCACTTCGAGGCGATCAATTGGGGCCTGTCGGAAATCCGCTGGTTCCGCCGCGCTGAGGGCGAGCTGGAACAAGTCTTAGTCGCCAAGGCCGCCGAGCAGACGCAAAACTTTTTCGCCTGGCTGGACAGCCAACTTGGGGATCGTCCCTGGTTCAATGGCGACAGTTTCGGCTGGGGCGATCTCTCAGTCCTGCCCTATCTCAATGGCTCCGTGGGCCATGGCAACCCGCCGGACAAGGGCAGTCGGCTCTCCAATTGGCTAACCCGCGCCAATGCTAGACCCTCCGTGGCGGCGACTACCCAAGAGGCCGTCACCTCCTCCACCGCTTCAGCCATGCCGAATGTCGCAGAGCTGGTAAAGCAGGGGCTCTTCAAGCGTGAATACCGCGACCACCGTTTGGAGTGGATGATCAAGAGCGGCGGAGCTCAGGTGGTAATCGACGGCCTGGCCCGTGACAATATTCGCTTCAGTCCGGATTTTCGCTGAAACCTTTTGCGGCGTGGCGCGAACCTAAGATCAAGCCCCTAACTCGAGCGCAGAGCCCCGCATGAAATTCGCCCCGATTCTCGCCGTCCTCGCCCTATTTATACCCGCATCAGCGCTGGCTTTTGACATTGGTCCGGCAGTCGGGGCCAAGGTTCCAGCGATTTCTGCCAAGGACGTCGGCGGCAAGGCGGTGACAATCAAATCGCTGTCCGAAAAGAATGGCGTGGTTCTGGTGTTTTTCCGCTCTGCCAAATGGTGCCCCTTCTGCCAGAAGCAACTGATGGAACTCAGCGCCGCCCAAGCTCCCTTGGCGCAACGCGGGTATCGCTTGGTGGCTTTGAGTTACGACGCCCCCGAGGTGCAGACCAAATTCGCTGAACAACGTCAGATCGGTTACACATTCCTGTCCGATCAAGGCTCGGCAACCATCGACGCCTTCAAGCTGCGAGACCCCCAATACAAGGAAGGTAGCTTCGCCTATGGCGTACCAATGCCAGCGATTTTCGTGATCTCACCGCGCGGCATAGTTCAAGCCAAGTTGGCCGAGGAGGGATATCGCAATCGCCCGCCCGTCTCTGCTGTGCTCGCCGCCGTCGACGGGATCAAACGCTAACCCGGCATTCCAGGCTGGCTAACCCGGCCAGATCCCGAGATATCGGACGTCAGACTCTTGGGTTTGACGGTCAGCTCAACGTCTCCACTACCAGACACAATGATCTTAGCTGCGATCTTGGGACCAAGCTTGGCGTGACCTGAACCCGAAATATCCACAGCAGCGTCATCGGTTGCGAGCTCAGCCAAGTCAGCGCGACCTGAACCTGCGATACTCAGCTTGACCGTCTTGGTGGCGCCCTTAACCGAGGCCTCGCCCGATCCGGTGATGTCTAGGTCAAGCGTCTCTTGGCTGTAGCCCTCGACCACCAGCTTCTGGTCGCCGTTGAGCTCGAATGTCCGAATGTCCGGTGCGGTCATGATGATCTTTAAGCGATAATCATCCTCAAGATCAGTCTCGGAGTCGGCCCGGATCGCGCCGGCCCCGACGATCAGCTTGCTCAGGACATCTGCGGGGCCTGAAATGGTCAACTTCGCCACGGGACCCTGCGTGAAAACCATATCGGCAGGCACATCGACGACCAGGCGATCTCCACCAGACCACGCAAAATCGCGGGTCGCGTTGTCTGCGCCGACACCCCCCAACGTCAGCTCGCCCCTATCGTCGTGGTGGTGGCGAGACTTGTGCCAATTCATATCGCGGAAATGGACAATACCGTGATCGGTGATCCCGAACGGACCGCCAGCGATGGCGAAGGCACTGGCGATGCAGACAATGCTGAGGAAGAATCCCGTCACAGCAATCAAAACTAGGGTGCGGATCACGACGCAACCTCCTGAGGCTCAAGGGCAGGTTTCAACAAACGGATGTGCAGGCGGCCATACCAGACCAACGCATTGACGAAGCCGATGGTCAGCAGGGTTGTGACCGCGCCGACGGATGCCGCACCGGCCATAACGCCCAAACCAACCAACATGACCGCGCCGATGTCTGACCCGGTCACAAAGAACGGCCCAGCTGCAAAGACCACCCCACCAGCTGCGAAGCTGACAAAGGCCGCAATCGCGAACCCGAACAGCGTTCCAGCGATGCCAAGCACAATCGGCAGCAGGACCAATAGGTCGATCGCACCAAGCCCCAGCACAGCGAAGACGGCTGATGCTGCGGCTGACGGGTTACGCTCTGACTCCCAGCGCTTAAGCCCCGCCTCTGCCCGAAGTTCGCGGGCAAGCCGACCGGGATCACCCAGCGCCGTAGCCACCTCGGCCTCACTCCGCCCAGCCGCTTGGCCTTCTGAGAAGTGCGCCTCATAGTCGGCCAGGATATCTTCCCGAGGCTTGGGCGGTAGGTCCCGTAAGCCCGCTCGGAGCTTGGACATGAAGACCTGGCGGCTCATTGTGCGCCTCCCAAGATGTCGTTGACAGCGGTCGAAAACGCCGACCATTCGGTCTTTTGCGCGGTGAAGCTGGCTTCCCCCGCAGGGGTGAGTTTGTAGTATTTCCGAGGCGGTCCCGACGAGCTCTCCACCAGATAGGTGTCGACCAAACCGTCGGACTGCATGCGACGCATTAGTGGGTAGATGGTGCCCTCTCCCATATCGATCCCCTTGGCTAGACGGCTCGCGATCTCATAGGCGTAGGCATCGCCACGCGAGAGCAGGGCTAGAACGCAGAGTTCTAGCACCCCCCTTTTTAGCTGCACCTGGACGGCTTCAGACACGACGTCTTGCTCCTCTTCAACGAGGATCTATCTATCGCAAGGTAGTGGTTGTCGCAAGGTACCTTGCGATGAACAATTAGTAACCTTCAGAGACGGGCGGCGAAGGCTTCAACCACGTTGTTTCCGGTCGGATCAACCACCTTCGGCCCCACGATCTGCTTGGCGAAGGCCGATGTGATGTATCGGAAATCGGGTTTATCGGCCGTCGCGGCTTCCAGGATCACCGCAGCCACGTCATCACCCGATTGTCCAAACTGGGCGAAAACCCCCGTCGCGGCTCCCATGTAGCGGGCGACAATCTCGGCATAGGGTGGTTGAAATCCTGCGAGGTTACTAACCGCTTGGGCGCTCGAGACGAATTCGGTATTGATCGGACCCGGTTCGATCAAACTAACCTGCACCCCCAGGCGTTTTGCCAGCGGCGCGAGGGCTTCCATCATGCCCTCAACGGCAAACTTGGCCGCGCAATAGGCATCATTGAACGGTTGACCGATCAGGCCGCCGACGCTGGTAACCGTAATAATCCGCCCACAACCCCGCGCCCGCATGTGCGGAAAGATCGCCTTGTTCATCCGCCAAACGCCGTAGAAATTGATGTCCATAGTCTTGTGCAGATCGGCGTCGCTGGTTTGCTCCAGACTGCCCAGGAACCCGGCTCCGGCATTGTTGACCAGCAGATCAATGCCCCCGTGCTCTGCCATAACCTTGGCAACGCAGGTATCAATCGAGGCTTGGTCCTGCACGTCCAGGCGTTCAACGATCACCTCAACGCCGGCCTCTGCGGCCTGACGAAGCAACGCGTCGCTCTTGCTGGTGTCACGCATGGTGGCAACAGTGCTATATCCAGCCTTGGCCAAACGCAGAGCCGTATAGAGGCCGACTCCCGTGGAGGTTCCAGTGACTAACGCGACGGGGCTCTTTGACATGGCGAGTTTCCTAAATGAGTCTGGCCGAGACTAGCCGGGCAAGAACAGCAACTCCAGAGCGACTATTCGGCCGGCATTCCGATGGCACCGGTCGCTTGGCCTCGGCGCACTGACTGCGCAAACTGCGCAAGATACTGCGGGTTCTCCGTCCCCATCCACCGATCCCAATGAGTGAAATAGAGACCATAATTCCAACCTGCCTGGGCATGGTGCAGATCATGGTGTGTGACGGTGGTCAGCCAGGGCAACAGAGGGCGACCGGCCTTAGTGGCTGGGAAGAGTTCATAGCCGGAGTGACCGATGGTGTTGCGCACAATCTGGTGCAGCATAAAAAGGCCAACCACCGGCCACTGGGTCGGAACGAGGATCATCCATACTGTCACGAACAGCGCATTAATCGCGGCCTCACCCAGATCAAAACTATAGGCCGTGAACGGCGAGGGGTTCATTGAGCGATGATGGCGCCGGTGAAATGTGCGGAACAAGCGACGGGAATGGATCGCCCGGTGGGTCCAGTAGAACCAGGCGTCATGTCCCAGGATCATCAGAACAAGACTGACCCAGAACCAAGCTGGGCCCCATGTTTGGGCAATCTGCGGCCCAGGCAGCCATCCTGCATGCTCCATAACGAAGGTCAGCAAGCCAACCGTAGAAAACACGGCGATAGACCGGATCGAAAATAAAAACTCGCTTACCAGCTGACTTGGCGGTGGCGTCTCGGCGCGAACCTTTCGGCCACGCAACACCCCGGCAAGAACAACCCAAAGCCCGAGCCAAACGGCGAAGGCAAAGATCACATAGCGGGTAACGTCGGTGGTCATTCCGGCGATCCACTGCATCAGGATCGGAGGCAGGTTGAGGTGGTCCATGGTGTGTCCTATTGGCGATGGGTGACGATGCCGCCAACACTGGGGACCAAGGCCGCTGCAGTCTCTCCGATATCGAAAATGGCTGGCTAAACGAGAAAACGCACAGAATTATCAGGTTTCGGCGAGGCTATTGCTGGCTTGCCCCTGCCGCCAGGCCTTGGGCGTCAGCCCTACACTTTCGCGGAATGCCCGATTGAAAGGCCCCAGCGAACCAAAACCCAGATCATAGGCTATCACCGCAATCGAACGCAGGGCGTGATCGGGGTTCCGAAGGTCGCGTTTTGCGGCCTCAATACGGGCTGCATTGATGAAGGCCGCGAAATTGCGGTGTCCGAGCGCGCCATTGATCAGGCGCCGCAACCGATGCTCGGTGGTCACCACATGGTCAGCCAAGGCGCGGATGGATAGATCCTCTCTCCGCCAAACCTCTTCCAGCTCCATAGCTTTGGCCAGTTTCGCGAGAACCGCTTGATCGACTAGGTCGAGGGTCGCAGAGCGGCCTTGAGCCGTCGGGGCATCGCTGGCTGGGCCTAACAGCACCGGGTCCATTCTCAACAATGCCAAGGCTCCTGCAAGGGCCAGTGAAGCCAGCATTATCGCTTGCAGCGGCGCGGGCGCACCCGACTGCAAGCCCAGATTTGCGCCGATATCGTGTGCGGCCTGGATCAACACGTAGATTGCCGCAACCCCCATCACGGGGCCTCGCAGTCGCCGGCGCGGCTCTACGAGGTCGCCCTGCCACCCCCGCCAGATTGCCACCAGAGCATGAGCAACAAGCAAGGCCGTACCGACACTGTAAGCAAGGAAAAGGGGGCCAGCGACCGCCCTAGGGCTAGCGATAGCGACCAGCGCAACCCCAGAGACGAGTGCTGGAGGTACGACCCTCCACAACGGCATTCGACGCTCGTCGCTAAAGATCATCAGGGCAAAGAGCCAAAACATGGCCGACGCCACAATCGACAGAATACGAAGAATAATCCCGGCGTGACCGTCCGGCCCCTGCAAAACCACGCAGTTGTCCAGGGTGTGGCCGATCGCTGTCAGGAAGAAAAGGGACCCAGTAAGGCGGATGACCACGCTGCGCGGTGCCAGTGCCATAGACATCCCGAGCACGGCGAACCCGCCGACTGCGACACCGCGCAGTATCGCATCCAGTTGGAGCGGGTCTGTCACGCCCTAAGCCGCCGTCCAACCACCGTCGATCGGGAAGCTGGCCCCAGTCGCCGAGGCCCCCATATCTGACACCAGATAGAGCAACATCCCGCCCAACTGCTCATAGGTCGCAAAGGTCTTGTTGGGCTGCGCAGCCAGGATCACATCCTGGATCACCCGATCTTCAGGGATGCCGCGGGCCTTGGCTTGGTCGGCGATCTGGGCCTCGACCAGCGGCGTTTTCACATAGCCGGGGCAGATGGCGTTGCAGGTGATGCCGGTACGGGCCAATTCGACGCCCGTGGCCTTGGTGAACCCGACAACTCCATGCTTGGCGGCGACATAGGCCGACTTGAACGGCGACGCCACAAGACCGTGCGCCGAAGCGATATTGACGATCCGCCCACGGCCCTGGGCCTTCATGATCGGGATCGCGGCCTTGGTGGCATGGAATGTGGACGACAGGATAATGGCGATCAACTGATCCCACTTCTCATCGGGAAAATCCTCGATGGGGGCTACATGCTGGAGGCCGGCATTGTTGATCAGGATGTCCAGGCGACCAAATTCGCGGCGGGCATAGTCGATCAGGTCGGCGATCTCCTTGGGCTTGGTCATGTCCGCCCCATGATATCGAACCGCCGTGTTGGTGCGCTCCTGCAGCGTACGGCGGTCGGTTTCGATCTGCGCGGGGTCGCCGAACCCGTTGAGGATGACACTGACCCCCTGCTCGGCCAGGGCTGCAGCCATGGCTTGGCCTATGCCGCTGGTTGAACCCGTGATCACGGCCACATGGCCCTGAAGTCCGTAGTCGACGGCCATTATTCCTAACCCCTTATCGCAGTGAGTGGCGGCGGTTGAGGTCGCGAGAACACCCACTCGTCATCTGAAGACTTGTTTGCCAGGAAACTGTAACCGTCCACTGCGAACCCCTTAAGGTCGCTGGCCCTCTCCACTGAATTATCGATTGCGTAGCGCGCGATCAGACCCCTAGCCTTCTTGGCATAAAAGCTGATCACCTTGGCTTCACCCTCTTTTTCCTCAAGGAACCGCAGATTGACCACCGGCAGCTTCAGCGCCTTACGATCTACGACCCCGAAATATTCCTGGGATGCGGCATTGACCAAGGTGGCATCCTTGCTGCCGCACCCCTGTTCATTGAGCGCCATCGCAATGCGGTCACCCCAGAAGGCATACAGAGTCTTGCCACGCTTGGTCTTGAGTGAGGTTCCCATTTCGAGGCGATAGGCCTGAATGCCGTCCAAGGGCTTCAGGAGACCATAGAGGCCCGACAGAATTCGGATGTGCTTTTGGGCATAGATCAGACCCTTCTTGGTCAATTCGCGCGCCTTCAGGCCGGAATAGACATCGCCGTTAAACGCAAACGCCGCCTGTAGACCGTCCTCCATGGCCGGGTCGAAGGCTTGAAACCGTTCGCGGTTCAGAGTCGCCAAATTATCGGACAGGTCCATCAGCGACTTGAGCTGACGCACGCTGAGCTTGCGGGTGGTCTCAGACAACTCGGCGATATCCGCAGACATCTCTGGGGTCGTCATGGGTGCCGTCAGGGGCGGTAGCACGAAATTCATCGCCTTGGCTGGCGACAGCACGATCAGCATGGTGGAGCTCAGAAAAGGACACGCGGATTCATGATCCGCTTAGGGTCCAAGCTTTGCCGGATCGCCACCAAGGCCGCAACCTCCGTTGCCGACTTGTAGCGCCGCGCCTCTTCAGTCTTCATCGAACCCAAGCCATGCTCTGCTGAGATGGAGCCGCCCATCGCGGCAACGATATCGTGGACAATCCGACTACCCTGATCACGCTTGGCGCTGTGCACCTTGTCGTCGCCACCGTCGGG
>JANLPX010000202.1:0-3418 GCA_031367485.1 Alphaproteobacteria bacterium
AAGGGGCGGCCCAGGATTTGGGCGGCGACCTCCGGGTGGCCGTCGCGCAGGGCTTGGCGCACGGCGGTGGAGGAGAACTTGGCGTGGCTGTCGCCAACGGCTTGGGCCACTGAGACCCCGAAGCCCAGTTCCTTGCCATACTGGCCCATCAGCTCCGGGCTGCCTGTGCGGCCATGGCCGAAGGAGATGTCGAAGCCGACGCTCACATGGCGCACGCCCAAGCCTTCGTGCAGCACGCGCGTGACGAATTGCCGGTCGCTGAGGTGCTCTAACTCGGTGTCGAAGGGCAGGATATAGAGGAGGTCCACGCCCAGCTCGGCCAGCGCGCGGCACTGCTGGTCGGTGGTCATCAAGCGAAAGGGTGGTGCGTCGGGCTGGAATATCCGGCGCGGGTGGGGATCAAAGCTGATCACGCCGCTGGGCGCGCCCAGGTCGTTGGCGGCTTTGACTGCCAGAGCAATCACGCTCTGATGGCCCAGATGCACGCCGTCGAAATTGCCGAGCGCGATGCTAGCTCCCCTATCGGCCTCTATCAGCCCCTTCCAGCCATGCACGACACGCATCGCCTCAGCCGCCCTTTTTCGGGACCATGATCAGCGCCTCGCCCTCGACCACAGCCTTGCCGTTCACCTGGCAGACGGTCGCGAAGGTGGCGTGGCCGCGTGCGGCGTCCAGGGTCGTAATGGTGACGGTGGTGACCACCTCATCACCAATCCTCACCGGGCGGCGGAACTTCATCGACTGGGACAGATAGATCGCGCCCGGGCCGGGAAGTTGCGTGCCGATCACCGCAGAGATGTAGGCCGCCGAGAGCATACCGTGGGCGATGCGGCCCTTGAACATGGTGGTCTGGGCGAACACCTCATCCAGGTGCACGGGATTGTTGTCGCCGGAGACAGCGGCAAAGGCGGCGATATCGGCCTCACTGACGGCGCGGGTCATGGCGGCGGTCTGGCCGACACTCAGATCTTCGAAATACAGTCCCTGCACGTGGCCTCCTTAGCGGTTGGCTCTATCTAGCGACCTTTGCCAGCCAAGCGAAGCCCGCTCTACCAAACCAAGTCGGCGATGGCATATGTGGCGCTCACCCCTGCACCGGCCAGCAGATCGGCGGTGGCCTCTACCCGCAACCCATTCGGCCCAATCGTCTCCGCCCCATGGATACCGCTGGCCACGAACAGGACGTCCAGTCCCTGGTCATTGGCCCCCTTCAAATCGGTAGGCATCCCGTCGCCGATGCACAGCACCCGCGCGCGGTCCACCGGACGCCCCAGCAACCGCTCAGCCTCGGCCAGGCAAATGTGATAGATCGGCGCGTGCGGCTTGCCAGCCATCTCCACCGTGCCGCCCATGGCGACATAAAGCTGCGCCAGGGCGCCGCCGCAATAGACCAGCTTGTCGCCGCGCTGGACCACGATGTCGGGATTGGCGCAGACCATCACTAGGCCACGCGCCACCGCCACTTCGAACCGCGCGCGGTAATCCTCCGGGACATCAACTTCATCGTCATAGGGCCCGGTCACGCCGATGAAGGCCGCATCTTCTGGCCCGGAAAAGGCCATGCCTAAGTCGTGATAGAGCACCTCAGTCCGTTCCGGCCCAATAGCCCAGGCCGGTCCTGGCGCGCGCGGCGCCAGCAAGGCCCGCGTCGCATCACCCGAGGTCACAAAGGCGCTCCAGGTGGGGCGCGGCACGCCCAACTCATCGAGCTGTGACACAACGGCGGCTGAAGGGCGCGGCGCGTTGGAGATCAACAGCACCGGGCCGTTCTCAATGCCAAACCGGGCCAGGGCCGCACACGGTTCGACATAGCTCTCGCGGCCATTATGGATCACCCCCCAAACGTCAGAGAGGATCACGTCATAGCGGTCAGCGATTTGCGAGAGGCCGGTGATCAGTTTGGGAGCGGTCATGGGACGTCGCGGTAGCGGTCCGCAGGCTCAGGGTCAACCAAGCGCCCTTGCGCCTCGACGCCGCCGAAGCGACGAGCGATTGAAATCCGACGGCGGCGTAGTCTCGGCCAAGACGGCGTCGCGGATTGGGCGTGGCTCGCCAAATAGGTGGCCTTGGCCATAGCCGATGTCGAGTTCCAGAATGTCGACGATCTGGCGTTCGGCCTCGACCTTTTCGGCGATGATCTCAACACCATAGCGCCGGGTGAGGGCTGCGAAGTCTTGGGCCGCAAGATCGGGCATGGACCGCAGGACTAGCCCGTCCGCAGTATCTTCCAGTTGGTCGAGCAAGAAGCCCGCACCGATCTTCAAGAACTTCACGTCTGACCGGGCCAGATCCTGGAAGTCGAGATCAAGGTCAACAATCTTGTCGATAGAGAACCGGAAGCCCAGTTCCCCGAGCTTGCCCATATTCCGCGCTTCGATCGACCCACGGGAATCGAAGGCAGATTGGCCGATTTCAAAGATGAGCGCCCCAGCCAAGTCCCGGTTTGAGGACAGCAATTCGAGGAACTGCGGGAAAAAGGTTTCATCGGCCAAGCTGGCCATTGAGACATTGCAGAAAATCCCGACCTTCTTGTCGGTCTTGGCCAGACGCCGCACGATCTGCACGCAGCGGAACAGCAGCAAATTGTCGATCGCGGTGACCAGTCCCTCGGGCTCTGCGACGGAGAGGTACTCGGCCGGCATCATGATC
The DNA here is from genome assembly GCA_031367485.1 of Alphaproteobacteria bacterium. Lineage (GTDB taxonomy): Bacteria > Pseudomonadota > Alphaproteobacteria > Caulobacterales > Caulobacteraceae > Phenylobacterium. The sequence continues at coordinate 2,650 of JANLPX010000202.1, forward strand.
CGTCCGGTTTCGTCCCTCAGCCGCGAATAGCTCTCATAAAAGACGGTCCTGCGCTGGGGCAGATTGACCACTGGCTGCAGATAGAGATCGACCCGGTTCTCAGCCAACGCCTCGCGTACGGTTTCCAGCAAGGCGACAGACTGGCGTTGCTGTGGATCGCGGCCCGTTGCGACCGCGACCGGCGGCGGTGCGGCGATCCGCTCTTCTAGCTTTTGGCCCATGCGCTGGACCAGGTCCTCCAGCAGGTGCACCTCGTTGGTCAGCTCGTCTGAGCGGCGTGAAGAGTCCTGCGCCACGGTTTCCAGAACCTTGGTAATGCGGCCGTCCACCTGCTCCATCTGGTCGAGCATGATGCGGTGGGCCTCACGGATCGTCTCCAACTCACCGCGCAGGGCTGTGGTTTCGATGGCGCGACTGATCAGGCCATGAAACGCAAAGCACAACCCAAGGCCACCGACCATGGCCGCCAATCCGGCAGCCCAGCCGCCCCCGTTCCGCCACAACAGCAGAGCCAAGATCAGGGCCAGACTGAAATAGCTGGCGGTCAGCAGTGGTAGGGTAAGGCGGCGCATGTTTCGCAGGTCCGAATCACCTGCGATTATCAGACCTTAGACGCCTCCAAGTCGAACGGATTAATTAGCGGGTTAAGCCGTGACCTTGCCCAACACCATATCGGCGGCTTTCTCGGCGATCATAATGGTAGGCGCGTTGGTATTGCCCGACACCAGACGCGGCATCACTGAGGCATCGACAACCCGCAGACCCTCAA
>JANLPX010000257.1:0-2422 GCA_031367485.1 Alphaproteobacteria bacterium
CGCGCAAGTCTCAAGTCACAGCCTGCCGGTCGGTACGCCATGTCCCAATTGCGCGGTTCCGCTGCAGGGGCCCTGGTGCCACCACTGTGGCCAGAAGGCCGCCAAGTTCGACCGCTCGGTTCGGCATCTGATCGCTGACGCGTTCGAGGGCCTGACGCATATTGACGGACGGTTGTGGCGAACGCTTGATCGCCTAGTGCGAACCCCCGGGCGGCTCACGCGCGACTATCTCGATGGTCATCGCGCGCCACAGATTCCGCCCTTCCGGATGTTTCTGGTGGTGGTGCTGATCGTATTCTTCGCGGGATCGATAAGCGATCTTGGCCCGCTCGACCCATCGTCCGATCCGGGCAGCGGTGTCCAGGCGTCATCGAAGACTTCTACAAAGGCATCAAGCCATCTGGTTTTCGATGGCAATACTCCGATAGCGGTCTGGTTTAACGAACATGTGCAGAAAGCGTTAGTGCACCCGGAGGCGGTGGTTCAGGTGATGGAACATTGGGCCCACCAGTTTGCCGTGCTCTCGCTGCTGGTTGCTGCACCGCTGCTGGCCCTTGCCTATGCCTTGCAGCGGCAGTTTCGGCTTTATGATCACCTGATTTTCTCGATGCACTCTTTGTCATTCCAGGGCCTACTGTTTTCTGTGGTGACCGCTGCGGGGGGATGGCTCTCCTGGGCCGACAGTCTGCTGATCTTAGCACCCGTGCATTTGTTCGTGCACATGCGTGGCGTCTACGGGGGTTCCAGCGTCGGTATTTTGGCCCGCATGGGGTTGGTGTTCCTGGGATCGGTGTTTGGGTTCACGGTCCTGTTTGCGGTGCTGTTGTTGGTCGGCGTCGCAGGGGTTCATTGAGAGCTATGTTCAAATCTGTTCTCGTCGCCAATCGCGGGGAAATCGCCCGACGCGTATTCAGGACTGCCCGCCGGATGGGCATCGCAACGGTGGCTGTTTATTCAGAAGCCGATGTTGACGCTGCGCACGCTCGTGAAGCCGACCATGCGATCTTGATTGGGCCTGCGGCCGCCCGCGACAGTTATCTCGCCCAGAACAAGATCATTGCTGCGGCGCTGGCGAGCGGCGCGCAAGCTATCCATCCTGGATACGGATTTCTGTCGGAGAATGCCGAGTTTGCCGAAGCCGTCATTTCCGCAGGCTTGATTTGGATTGGTCCACCGCCGTCAGCAATTCGCGATATGGGCCTCAAAGATGCAGCGAAATCGCTTATGATTTCGGCCGGTGTGCCCGTCACGCCGGGCTACCTGGGCGAGGATCAATCAGCAGCACGCTTGCAGGCAGAATCTGATCGCACCGGCTACCCGATATTGATCAAGGCTGTCGCTGGCGGCGGAGGGAAAGGCATGCGCCGTGTGGACCGCGCCGAAGACTTCGCTGAAGCACTTGCGTCCTGCCGCCGCGAGGCATCGGCCTCCTTCGGTGACGACCGCGTCTTGATCGAGAAGTATGTCAGCCGCCCGCGACATATCGAAGTTCAGATCTTCGGAGACCAAAAAGGCAGTATCGTGCACCTTTTCGAGCGCGACTGCTCCCTTCAACGCCGCCATCAAAAGGTCATTGAAGAGGCACCAGCCCCGGGTATGACGCCTGAGACACGAGCCTCTATCACCGCCGCGGCCATCACTGCTGGCAAGGCGGTAGGGTATGTGGGCGCTGGCACCGTAGAGTTCATCGCCGACGCCAGTGAGGGTCTACGGCCCGACCGGATATGGTTCATGGAGATGAATACCCGTCTGCAGGTGGAGCACCCAGTTACCGAGGCGGTCACTGGCATTGATCTGGTGGAATGGCAGTTCCGGGTCGCGGCTGGCGAGAGCTTGCCGCTATCCCAGCAACAGATTTCCCTTAACGGCCATGCCATGGAGGCTCGTCTCTACGCCGAGAACCCTTCCGCAGGCTTTCTTCCCTCCATTGGCGTACTCGATCATTACCGCATGCCGTCAGGGGTTCGGGTCGACAGTGCGGTTGAAGAGGGCGATGAGGTTACGCCCTTCTATGATCCGATGATCGCCAAGTTGATTGCTCATGCGCCGACACGCGAGGGTGCGGGGGACCTCTTGGCTCAGGCCTGTACGGAGGTGGAAGTCTGGCCAGTAAAGACCAATGCAGGGTTTCTGGCACGGTGCTTGGACCACCCAGACTTCATTTCTGGAGATGTGGATACCGGCTTCATTTCCGGCCGGATCGATGAACTTGCCACCCAATCGTTGCCGTCAGACAGTCTGCTGTCCGTCGCCGCCGCAGCGTTCTTGGATGCGGCGGGTCGCGAAACGCCCACACCCTGGACCCACCTGACCGGATTTCGGGTGAACGCCGCGCCCCAAGGTTCGATTCGGCTGTTCTTAGACGGAAAGCCGATAGACGCGCCGCTGCCGGACGGTGACCTTGAAGCTGATCTGCTGATGA
>JANLPX010000262.1:0-3321 GCA_031367485.1 Alphaproteobacteria bacterium
GGCCACCTTGCCATTCTCGCCGCATCTGGTGGGCAATGTAATGCTGCCGGCCATACACGGTGGTGTGCTGGCGGCGTTTATGGAGACGACGGCCAAGGCCGGGCTGTTGGCGCTGCCCGATGTCACCGCGCCGCCGGTGGCGAGCAATGTGACCATCGACTATCTGCGGTCCGGCCGACCGGTACTGACCTATGCCAAGGCGCGGTTGGTCAAGGTGGGACGGCGGGTTTCCAACGTCCATGTTGAGGCTTGGCAGGAAGACGAGACCCGTCCTGTGGCCGCCCTGCGCGGTCACTTTGTGATGGGCTGACCAGCCGCCTTTTGCTCGGCCTGCGCGGCATGGATGGCTTCCAGATTGGTTTGAGCCTCTGCAATCGCTGTCGGATCCTTTTTGTTTTGGGCTTCGATCAGCAGCTCGGTGGCTTCCATTTCGCGGACCGGCAGGAGGTGGGTGTCGTCGGCGGCCTTGAAAGGTCCGGTTTCGATCTCTTTTAGAACGGCGCGCTGGCGTAGGGCTTCCGGCGTGGTGCCGACCCCGTAGGCGAAGATGAACTTTTCGACCTTGGCCTTGATCGTTGGGTCGAGATCCTTGCGCCAAACCATGGGGTCTTCCGGAATAGTCGGCGAGCGCCAGATGACTTCGATATTTGCCAGGGTTTGAATGGCCGCAGGGGCGGTTTTGGTGCCGAGACGGACAATGGACTGGGTGTTGTTGGTGGCGGCGTCGACTTGGCCCATGGCCACGGCGAATAGGTTGGCTTCATGATTGGCGCTGCGGACGGTCTTGAAGCATTTTTCGGGCGTCACGTTGCGCGGCGCGAACAGATAGGTCATCGGGGCCAGGGTGCCGGAGGTGGACTTGGCGTCACCCATGGCGAAGTTGAGGGTCTGATCGCATTTCAGCAGGTGTTCCAGGGTCATGCCGCTGCCCTTTTTCACCACGATCACCGACTGGTAGCCGTCGGGGCCTGAGGGTTTGGAGGTCCGCGCAAAAACCTGACCGCCAGAACGGCGAACGGCCTCGAGGCCCGACTGATTGGTGAACCAGCCCATATCGGTCTGTTTGAACCGCATTGCCTCGATCAGGGCGGTATAGTTGGAGCCGAAATAGGGTTGGACCTTAAGGCCCGTCGCCTTTTCCATGTCGGCCAAGAACGGTGCCCATGAGGCCTGGGCAGCGCTGACATTCTCGGTGGACATGATGGAGAATCGGATGGTGTCTGTTGCCGGGACGGGTGGCTTGGCGCAGGCTGACAGAGCCAAGACCAGTGCAAGTCCGCAGAGCTTAATCGGCGACATCATCTTGGTCCTCATGGGTGATTTCCCTCTCATCTGCCGCGTTTCTGTGACGCTTATCTGACAGGCTCAATCGAATTGTCGCTTGAGACCGCGTCCATAGGGGGCTAACGCGCGGGCCATGTCTCTGCAAGGTCTCTCCCATTCCGCCCGCGATGCCAAGTCTTGGCCCTTTGAACAGGCCAGGCTGCTGCTCGACCGCATCTTGCGTTTGCGACTGTCCGACGGTGAGCGGGACTTGGCGGCGAGCTTGATCGGTGAGGGCAAGGCCGGCGAGGCGGTGGCAACTCTTCCGGCGCTGCTCAAGCCGGTGGTGTTCGAAACCGGTTATGGCCCGTCTGGCCTCCCGCACTTGGGTACTTTCGGCGAAGTGGCGCGGACCACTATGGTTCGGGTCGCGTTTCGCAGCCTGACCGGTGACGCCATCCCCACGCGGCTGATCGCGTTTAGCGACGACATGGACGGCCTGCGTAAGATCCCGCCGGGCCTGCCTAATTCAGACCAGTTGGCGGAAGATCTGGACAAGCCTCTGACGGTGGTTCGAGACCCCTATGGCACCCATGAGAGTTTCGGGGCGCACAACAATGCTCGCCTGCGGGCGTTCCTTGACGGGTTCGGCTTCGACTACGAGTTTGCGTCGTCCACGCACTGCTATCGCAGCGGTCGGTTTGATCCGACTCTGCTAACGGCGCTGGAGCGCTTCGACGCGATCCAGAAGATCATGCTTCCTTCGCTGGGAGAGGAACGCCGGGCAACCTATTCGCCGTTCCTGCCGATCAGCCCCAAGACCGGCAAGGTGCTGCAGGTGCCGACCTTGGAGCGGCATGTGGATCGGGGCACCATCGTGTTCCGCGACGAGGACGGAACCCTGACCGAGGTGCCGGTGACCGGCGGCGGCGTGAAGATGCAGTGGCGACCCGACTGGGCTATGCGATGGACCGCGCTGGAGATCGACTACGAGATGAGCGGGAAGGACTTGATCGATAGCGTGCGGCTGTCCAACCAGGTCTGCAAGGTGCTGGGCGGCACCCCACCCGCTGGGTTCCACTACGAACTATTCATGGATGAGAACAACCAGAAGATATCCAAGACTAAGGGCAACGGACTGACGATGGAAGAGTGGCTGCGCTATGGCGCGCCGGAGAGCCTAGCCTACTATAACTACCAGTCGCCCAAGTCGGCCAAGCGGCTCTATTTCGATGTGATCCCCAAGGCGACGGACGAATATCTGCAGCAGCTGGATGCGTACAACAAGGCGCGGGCCGAGGGCACTAATTCGCCAGGGATCGACAATCCGGCTTGGCATGTGCATGGCGGAGAGCCACCGGCCAAGGGCTCGCCGCTGACTTTCTCGCTGCTGTTGAATTTGGTGTCGGCGGCCGATGCCTCGACCAAGGACATCCTCTGGGGGTTCATCCGGAACTATATGCCGGGCGCGACGCCGGAGACGGAGCCGCTATTGGACCGGTTGGCGGGTTACGCGATCAATTATTACGAGGACTTCGTGAAGCCGGCGAAGAAGTTCCGCGCGCCGGATGAGCGCGAACGGGCGGCCATGGAAGACTTGGTGGGGCGGTTCAAGGCTTTGCCTGCCGACGCCGACGCTGACACCATCCAGAACGCAGTGTTTGAGGCGGGCAAAGCTGCAGAGTTCGATCCGCTACGTGCCTGGTTCCAAGCGCTCTATGAGGTGCTGCTAGGTCAGAGCCAGGGTCCCAGGTTCGGCACCTTCGCCGCGATCTTTGGGTTGGACCGGACGTCGAACTTGATCGAGCGGGCTTTGGCTGGGGAGTTGGTGGCTTAGCGTCTCTGATTCCCGCCACGCAGTGGGGGAAGCTAAGTTAGAACACCGCCATGGCGGTGCGGACGGCCAAGACCATCAGTACCAAGGATGAGGTCATGAACAGCGCCCAGCGCAGCATAATGACGTTTGTGGTGGCCTGAACCAAGCTGTGGGCAATGCGTAGTCCGGTATAGCCCCAGGCTAGGCTGGCGTTCAGGCCATCGCCCTGACCGGCGACCGCA
>JANLPX010000281.1:0-1701 GCA_031367485.1 Alphaproteobacteria bacterium
TCCTGGATCGGCCAAGGCAGCCGCCAACACCGTGCGTGATCCCATGGAGTAGCCGAACAGGTCCACCTGGCCCAGGCCCAGATGATCGAGTAGCGCCAGCAGGTCGCCCGCCAGTTTGGCGCGTTCATAGGCAGAGGCTTCGTGGGGTTTGGCGCTTTCGCCGTGGCCACGTTGATCGAGCGCCACCATGCGGACCCGACGGCGATCGAAGGCCTGATACCAGCCGGTGCGCTTCCAACCCTCATTGCGGTTCGACGCAAAGCCGTGGACCAGCACGACAGTACGTTCATGGCCGCCCTGGGGCACCAGATCGTCATAGGCCAGGGTCAGGCCGTCAGAGACAAAGGTCGGCATGGGTGCGGTTCCGTCAGCTGCGCCAGCGCAGGATGGCAGGCTCCACCGGATTGGCAAAGGGGCGCTTCTCGCGGCGACTGGCGATCCATTCGCGCTTGAGCTGCTGATACCATTTCGCTTGCCGATCTGCGTCGTCGATCCAGAGCAGAGATGGGTCGTATTTCAGTCCCTGGTTCTGCAGGTTCACCATGTCGCCGTCCTGGTGCAGGAACACCCGGATGACCCGCGCAAACCAGGGCCAAAGCAGGCTGGCCACCCAATGATCGGTCCAGACGATCTGGGTGATACGGGTCTTGGTCTCGGTCACGGGGGTCAGGCAGGTCAGGGCCAGCACCTGATATTTCCCAACCTGAACATGTTCCCAACGCTGGCCTGGGATGGCGAAGGTGATCTCGGTTTGCGGGTCGCCGCCGAACAGGGCGTAGAGCCGGTTGCTCTTCGACGGGGGATGCCGCGTCATGACGAAGCCCCGCTCGCTTGGCTCAAAGGTCTTGGATTTGTCGTGCTGGCCCTTGGCTTTGCGTGACCACCACTGGCCGTGGACATAGGGCGCGTGGGTAGGGTCCATCAGGCCAACGCAGGCATGGTCGATATGGGCGTCGAAATCCATCCGATCGACGAACTTCGGGCCACGCCCGACGACCCCGTCGAAGGTCGGCGGCGGTTCAGGCGGCTCGCCAGCAAAACGCGGGCCGCTGCTGATCCAGATGAACACCATCCCTTGGCTCTCAGCGACGGGGTAGCGCCGCACCCGGATACGAGCGATATCGAGCTCTTGGTCCTCAACCAAAGACGGGACAGCCTTGCAGACCCCGTCAGTGCCAAACCGCCACCCGTGATAGGGGCACTCGACCGATGGCTCTCCGTCAGCCTCAGCGACCAGCTTCCCCGCCGACAGAGGCGCGGCACGGTGTGGGCAGATATCGCGCAGAGCGTAGATTTGGCCCCTGCGGTCGCGGCCCAACAGGACGGGCTCGCCCAGCAACTCATAGCGCTGCAGCTTGCCGGGCTTCAGGTCAGTGGAGAGCGCGGCGAAATACCAAATGTCATAGAGGAACCCGCGCCCGAACTTGGCGTCTGCTTGCGGGGCCTTGGCCAGCTTGGTCTCACCATCGGGCATGGAGGTGTTGTAGCGGGTTGGGGGCGTGGATCAATGATGCGTCGGCGGAACTGGGTAGCTCACTCAGTTGGCGCAACTTTTTCCATCCAGGCTGAGATGATGGCCGGTGGCGGGCTGTTGGACTCGCGTACGTCAAATAGGACCTTCTCACCCAGCTGCACTCGGCAAACGGAGAAGGCTTCTCCCTTTTCGCGACTATTATCAGTCAAGACGCTGGCATTGGCGAT
>JANLPX010000371.1:0-1747 GCA_031367485.1 Alphaproteobacteria bacterium
ACCTGCGCAAGTTCTACGGCGAGAACGCTCTGGCCAAGGGGGATCTGGGCGCTACGTGTTGCCTAGAGATTTAGGCTACGTGCCAAGTTTTGAGCCTGACATTACCACCCTACGCGCCTTCGTTCGCACTGTCGTTCGCCCAAAGATCGGGCGGCGCTTGGTTTTGATCGGGTATGCCGATGGTGCCATTGTCGGGCTACGCGCCGTTCAAACCGGCCTAGTCGTCGACGCGGTTGTGATGGTGTCGCCACATTTTGCTAAGCCCATCGCCAATCGCATTGTTGCATTAGAGCGTTTCCCATCGCCGGGGTGGAGACCGTGGCATCGAAATACTCCCGACGAATTTGCTCGAGGTCTAACTCACGATCGGAGGCGAGGAGGGCTCGGTGTCGCTTGGCAGACGGCCAATCCAGATATCAGAATGGCCGGTCCAAGCCGAGGCTGGACTGCCGCGTTGGGCGAGGCAAGTCGCCAGGCTATTGACCAAACCGCTTCAACGGAGACTTCCGTCTTGGTGGTTACTGGCAAGACGCCCGGCGCTGATATCTTGGCGTTCTGTGAGACCGCGAAACACTGTCAGTTTCGTGAAATATCAGGCGCAAAACAGGCCATCCATTTGGAGGCCGACAAATGGCGACGGCCGTGGTTGCGGGGCGTTGCAGAATTTATCGACCCGACAGTTTCGAAGCCGATCTCAGTTCACGAACCGTAACATATCTTTTCTTTGGTCCGCGCGGCGGGTACGTTCCCGTTCAGTCAGGCCGGAAAACGGTCGGGGAGGCATTGCCACTTGTCGCGTCCATTTGATCCTAGCGAGTCTGAAATATCCCTCTTCCAAGCTTTACTAGATGCCCGCGAAAAATTTGGGGCCAAGAAGCTGATCCTTGAGGATCAGGATCGCAATCCGCTCAGCTATACCGACCTGATCCGCGCGGCCTTCGCCTTGGGTCGCCGCATTTCCTTGATTACCAAAAAGGGTGACCACGTCGGAATCATGTTGCCCGCCAGCTCAGCAGCCGTCGTGACGTTTTTTGCATTGCACGCCTTTGGTCGGGTGCCGACCATGCTGAACTTCACATCGGGGATCCGAAACTTGAAGGCTGCGTGCCAGTTGGCTGGGGTTAAACTCGTGCTGACGGCCAACAAGTTCATTGAACAGGGTCAACTCCACGATCTTGTGGACGCGCTGGAGACTGTCTCTGAAGTTCGCTATCTGGAGGATGTGCGTGAAACGGTAGGGTTGGCGGACAAGCTATTTGCCGCAGCCGCCGCAGCGCTACCCGGCCCGTTTGTCGCCAAGACCCTGCCATCCGACCCGGGCGTAATCCTGTTCACTTCCGGCAGCTTCGGCGTGCCAAAGGGCGTGGTCTTGAGCCAGGGCAACTTAGTGGCAAATGTCGCGCAAATCGCCGCGCACATTGATCTCGATCCAGCCTGGGTGATGTTCAACCCCTTGCCGACCTTCCATTGTTTCGGGCTTACAGGCGGCGTCTTGTTGCCGATCCTGACTGGTATGAAGGCGTTCGAATACCCCTCCCCGCTGCACACCAAGATGATCCCGCCGCTACTCAAGGACACCGGTGCGTCGATCCTGTTGGCGACCGACACCTTCGTCAACCAATATGCGCGCGTCGCCGAACGCGATGAAATGTCTGGCCTGAAGTTTATCGTCTGTGGCGCTGAAAAAGTTAGAGAAGAAACTCACAATCTGATCCGTGAGCGGTTCGGTGATGTGCCGGTTTTGGAA
>JANLPX010000484.1:0-6636 GCA_031367485.1 Alphaproteobacteria bacterium
CGGGCTGATCATGTCGCCGATCACATATTCGGAGGCATCGTGCAGCAGGGCGGCCAGCCGCCAGCGGGGCTCAAGGCCCGGTTGAATATGGGCGCAGATTTCCTCAACGACGATGGAGTGTTGGGCGACAGAGAAGGCGTGTTCACCGATCGTCTGACCGTTCCAACGGGCGACGCGGGCCAGGCCGTGGGCGATGTCCTCGATCTCCACGTCCATCGGCGAGGGATCAAGCAAATCAAGCCGGCGACCCGACAGCATACGCTGCCAAGCCCTCGGCGTGTCGGCTCCCCTGGCTTTCCTCAACTCGAGCGTCCCTTCACGTTTGAGTTTGAGACCTGAACCAGGACTTGAGAAAGATCAATGTGTAGGCGCATCGTCACATCCTAGAAGTTTCAACATGAGGGAGACCAAGATGAGTTGGGCTAGGATCATGGTGCCCCTGTCCGGTGGGACGGGTGACAAGGCGTCGTTGGAGGCCGGCGCGGTGTTGGCCGCGCCGTTTGGCGCGGAATTGGCGGGGGTCTATACGCCCGCCGATGTGGCCGATGTGATGCCCTGGATGGGCGAGGGTTTCCTGGGCGGCGTCCAGACCACGGCGTTAGAGTCCCTGAAAGAAGCCTCTGCGGCCGGTGAGCAGAATGCGCGCAAGGTGGTGGACGCGTGCGGATATGCCAAGGCGCAGTTCGTGCCGCTGAAAACCCCGGTTTGGGCCGGATTGTCGGCCGAGAGCCGGCTGTCGGATGTCGTGGTGTTTTCCAATGACCCGCCACGGGGCAGGGGACCTTTGGCAGAAGCCTTTCAACAGATGGTGGCCGACGAGCAACGGCCGGTGTTAATCGCACGAGACGGCTTCAAAGTGGGCGGCGTCGTCGCGGTCGCCTGGGATGGCGGTAAGGAGGCCAGCCGCGCTGCGAGACTGGCGATGCCTTTGCTGGAAAAGGCCTCGCGGGTTGTCATTTTGGCTGCACCGAAAGCTAGCTCGCGCAGCTTCGATCCGGCCCGCCTTCAGGGATATTATGCGGCCCGCGGCATTGTGGCCGATATCGATATCTTGCCCGACTCTGGCGATGCTGCGCCGCTGTTGCTCTATGCGGTTCGCAAGGCAGAGGCGGACATTTTGGTCGCTGGCGCGTTTGGCCACCCCAGGCTGCAAGAGTTCATCTTCGGGGGAACCACCAGGACCCTGCTGGGTTCAGAACAGCCAAGTCTGTTTTTGTCCCACTAGTTGAAGGTCATCGCCCATGTCCCTGTCACGCGTTGTCATGCGGCTTGCCCGCAACCCGGGTACTGAGTTTTCGGGGGGCGATGATCGACGGGGATATGCTCTGGTTGCGCCTTTGGGCGAGGGGGGCGCGCTGGATGAGGCTGCTTTCAAGCAGGTGAAGTCGCAATGTACCGTGCGAAGATTTGTGCCTGACGAGGACGCGACCATGGGGCATCTCGCCCGTCGCGGCCAGCACTGGTTCTTCGACTATGATGCGGCCGACTCAGACGATGATGAAACCGTCCACAGGCTGGGCGACCACCGTTTCGCACTCGGCGAGTACATCACCGTGAGCGATGAAAACGGGCGGCCGCTGACCTATAAGATCGTCGAGGTTAGCCTGCTGGATTAGGTCCCACCGTTGCGGCGAACCAAGCGGTTGATGTCACCGTGGATATCTCCGTGGAATCCATCCTCGGACTTGGATTTTACTATGGCGACAACCAGGGGACCCGTCTTGCGACCCGAAGCGCTGTAGCCGACGAACCGGTAGCCATTGGCAAGATTGTCGCCAGCATAGATCAGCATGGCGCGGATGCCGCGTTTTTCCCGCGAGAAGCCCTCGCCGCGCAGTCGCACGGTCTCCAGACTTCGAATGGTGGCGTTATCGCCGCGGGCATCAACGTGGATAGGTCCGACCCGGACATCGGCATTGTCGCCGTCGGCTGTGATGTGAATGCCCGGAAGGTCGACCCGCGCGGTGTCGTGCTCGCCTTGATTGTCGACTTCAATGCCCTTTTCCTTAAGCTTGGCATCGACCTCGGCTTCGATGGATTTGTCGATGTCCTCGACCTTGGTATCGCCGTTGGTACCCGTTTCGGCATCAGCCTTGGCTTCAGCGCTGATCTTAGCCGCCTCGGTGGCAAGAGCCGATTCTGGCTTTGATGTTCCGCTGGGTTTGCTACTTTCCGCGATCGCTTTGAGCTCGCCCTCAATGGTGGCCAGGGTGGCGGTAGCGTTGCCGTTGACCAGTGGAATGAGTTTGAGATTGACCTCGGTCCCCGACCCGATGCGGTAGAGACAGGACTTGCCATCCGGCGCCGCGCTGACGCGCTCAAGCTGCCCCTGTTCTGACGGGCAATCCAGACGCCCGGAAGCGGTCGCGTCGGTCCGTGCAGCTTGGGAACAGCCGAGGGTGGATAGCGCAATCACCGACGCGCCAGCGAGAATTAACGTCTTCATGGACACATGTCTCCTGTCCTTTGAGCTGGAAAGGTGAGGCTAGCGCCCTGAAAGGTCGAGTGAATTCGCGGTAAGCCTATTGGCCGGGACGGGACCCGGCCCCCTCGCGGCGTGCCAGGAAAGCCAAGCGCTCGAACAGATGGACGTCCTGCTCGTTCTTGAGCAGAGCCCCATGCAAGGGCGGGATCAGCTTGGTCGGATCGCGCTCTTTCAACATCTCATCGTCGATGTCCTCGACCATCAAGAGCTTCAACCAATCTAGCAATTCGGAGGTAGACGGCTTCTTCTTCAGGCCCGGGACCTTACGCATGTCGTAGAAGATGCGCAGCGCCTCGGCGACCAGCTTTTGCTTGATGCCGGGGAAGTGCACGTCGACGATCTCATTCATCGTCTCAGCTTCGGGGAACTTGATATAGTGGAAGAAGCAACGGCGCAGGAATGCGTCGGGCAGTTCCTTTTCGTTGTTCGAGGTGATGATCACCACGGGGCGCACAATCGCTTTGATCGTCTCGTTGGTTTCGTAGACATAGAATTCCATCCGATCGAGCTCTTGCAGCAGGTCGTTGGGGAACTCGATGTCGGCCTTGTCGATTTCGTCGATCAGCAGAACGGGGCGCTTATCGGCGGTGAACGCTTCCCAGAGTTTGCCCTTCTTGATGTAGTTGCGGACGTCCTTGACGCGCTCTTCGCCCAGTTGGCTGTCGCGCAGACGGGTGACGGCGTCGTACTCATAGAGGCCCTGATGCGCCTTGGTGGTTGACTTGATGTGCCAAGTGATCAGTTCGGCACCCAGCGCCTCGGCGATCTCATACGCCAGGACGGTCTTGCCCGTGCCTGGCTCACCCTTGATCAGCAATGGACGTTCCAAAGCAATGGCCGCATTGACCGCCACCTTTAGATCGTCTGTGGCGATGTACTTATCAGTGCCTTCAAAACGCTGTTTCATTGGGGCTCCCCGGACTGTGCGAGGCGCGACGCGCGCGCTCGAACAAATGTTTCAATCAATGGCAGACTACCGAGTGAGGCTGGACATTCAAGCCAGTTAAACACTTGTTTTGATTTCCGCCCCGATTTGTCGATCACTAGCTGGCCGAACCAGCGAATTCCGCCAGGGATTCGGCCACAAGATTCATAGCCGCAGGCCATTGCCCAAATCCGGGTGGCAGAAAGACCTTGGTCTGCGGATACCAAGGGTATCGCGTTGTGCCCAGGCGCGGCCAAGCGCCTGGAGCAGAGATCAACCATGCCGGTGCGCCACAGGCGGCGGCAATGTTAAAGCTGGCATTGGAGAAGCCGACGACGAGGTCGAGGGCGCAAGACAACGCGGCGACATCATCTAAGTCTTGTTTCAGGTCGATATCCGGCGGGGTCCAGATCTCCACTCCCAACGTTGATCGGGCCTGCTCAAGTTCAGCCGCGCAATCGCCGTACTGCATATTGACGAAGGTGACGCCCGGCGTAGCGAGTACAGGTGCCCAGTCCTCGAAGGATGAGAAGAAACGGTGGCGGCCGCTGTCAGTGACGGCGCTCTTCCACAACAACCCGACCTTACGGCCGGGCGGCGCCTCTGCCAATCGCGACTTCCAGCGCGCAACTCTGGCGGGGTCGGCCAGCAAGTATCCGGCGTGATTGGGGAAGTCATCCACGGTGCGCCGATACTCCCGCAGCATCGATGCGAGCGGTGCCCACAGATCAACTTGTGGCAAGTCTTTCTGGAGGAACGGCGCGGTTCGCACCGTTTTGCCATCAACATCGTAGGTCGCGTGGGCACCGACCCGAACTCTGGGAAAGGCGCGTTGAAACAGGGCGACTAAGCGTGGCTCGACCGCCAGGGCCAAACGGCCTTGTGGTCCCAAAGCCATCAAGATGTCCGGGAGGGCGTTGGCAAAGAGAATTTCATCGCCGAGGCCCTGTTCACCGAACAACAGGAGGGATTTGCCCGCTAGGTCGGCGCCGGGTGCCCAATGTGGGCGATCAATCAGAAACTGGGTGACGCCGGAAAAATTGGGATCTAGCCGCGCTTCATATTCATCCCAGCCGTCACCGATACGGCCGACATTGATCAGAATTGTACTGCGCGCTAGGCGCATCATCGCGCGTTCGTCCAACACCCTTGTCTGGGCCAGCGCCGTCTCACAGTCTGTCAATGCGCCCTGAGCATCACCCAAGATCAACCGCATATTCCCGCGATTATATCGGGCTTTGGAAAGGCCGGGGTCCAACCGCAGCGCCTCTTCAAAGAATACCGCTGCGTTGGCTGAGTCGCCCTGCTCAGCCATCACCGTTCCAAGGGTGTTCCAGACCATGGCCTGATTGGGGTCAGCGGTTAGGGCATCTTTGAGGACGTCCACCGCTTCGTCGAACTTGCGCTGCGTGCGCAAGGCGCAGGCCAAGTTATTGGCACCGTCGGGGTTATTGGGATAGCGGAGCATAAAGTGGCGGAAAAGCTTCTCAGCCACCTCAAACTGACCCAGTCTAAAGGCTAAGCGGCCGAGATTATTGGCAATTTCCCCATGGTCTGGCAGGAGTTGGAGAGCCGCCTCATAGCATTTGATAGACCCGGCGAAGTCGCCGCCCTGCTCGCGTGCAATGGCCAGGATGTACCATGCGACCCCTGAGCGATCATCCTTTTCAAGCGCCTGCAGCGCAAGTTTACTGCCTTCCTGAATGTCAGACTTCATGATTGCCGCCAATGCGCGATCCAATAGGGGTTGAATTGCGGAGGCCTTTAGGGATCCGGCAGTGGCTCTAAGCCTGTCCAATGCCACACTTGATGCACTGTCACCGGAGACACCGGCCGAGAACCGCGCGCTTGAGCCCAAGAATTCGGACTGCTTTGGCGTGCCCAGATTTGTGGCTGTCATTTCGAATCTTACTCTAGCTATGGACGCGTTCGCCGCGACAGTCCGTCACACCCTGTGCAAGCTCACGTTAACTCTAGCCGGATAACTATGATGAAGCTTAGTGCGCGTCCCTCACCACGTGGAGAGAGACCTGATTCTGAGCCATTCGCGAAGCGTTCGTGGATATCGGGGGGAAACGCACTTGCCGCTCAAGTTGTCGCTAAAGCCAGGTGAGAAATTCGTCCTCAATGGTGCCGTGGTGCAAAACGGTGATCGGCGCGGCGTTTTGATCTTGCAGAACAAGGCTTCGGTACTGCGCGAAAAAGACATCATGCAGTCGGAGGAAGTCACCTCCCCGGCGCGGCGGATATATTTCCCAGTGATGATGATGTATCTCGATGAGCTGCAAGCTACCCGTTATTACGACGAATTTGTTCAACGCATGAACCAATTCATGGGCGTGATCCGCAATCCCGAAATCCTCTCAGACTGCGTCTCTGTGTCTAAGTATTGCATGGAGAAGGAATACTACAAGGCTCTGATGGTTTGTCGGAAGTTGATTGAATACGAGGAGCAGAGGCTGAGCAATGTCGCTACAAGCGTATCAACAGACATCGGTTAGAGCCGAAACCAATAAAGATACTGAGTACCGTCTGTTTACGCAGGTAACCCGTGCGTTGATGGATGCGGCTCTGTTGCCGGTGGACGATCTAGCAGGGCGCATGGACGCCCTGGACTGGAACCGCCGGATGTGGACGGCATTCGCTATCGATTGCGGCGACGCTGAGAACCAGCTGCCCGTCAGCCTACGCGCCGGCATTATTTCGTTGGCTATTTGGGTTGGGAAATACACCAGCGATGTCCTGCGCAACCAGGAAGACATCGAGGACTTGATCAACATCAACCGCATGATCATGCAGGGTCTTGCGCGCGGTATCAGCCGAGCGGCCTAAGTCGCGTGATTTTGGCGTCTAGCCGACATTTCGGCAACCTCTCATAGTCTTTTGAACTCGCGAACCTGCAGTCGACTGTTTCGGCGCGGACGGCGTCAGAGGCGTGACACAAGCTTGGCTATTCCGAACCTCCAGACGCGTAATTCAGGCGGCATAATGTGCTCGGCAATTATTGCCGCACCAGGTTTCAGCTCGGCAAAATTTACCCGAACAGATAGGCTTAATGCAAGTATAACGTAATAATTACAATTACATAGAGCGGTCTCAATCGCCCCCATCTCCGGCCCACCTTTTGCTTGTGTAGCGACAGGGCAAAATGCCTCAGGTTGCCAAAACGGCGACCGTCGACCTAAGAAAAGGGACTTAGTATGCCGAATAGCATCAATACCAATTA
>JANLPX010000497.1:0-3403 GCA_031367485.1 Alphaproteobacteria bacterium
CGGGGGTGCCGTGATCCCCGCCATCCTGGTGCACTGGTCGTTCAATCGGTTTAGCGACCTAGGCCACGACGGCGCGATCTATGCTGCCCTGGCCTACACTCTGGCGGCGATGGCCATCATCCTGAGCACGAAAGGCTCGCTTGGCTATCAAAAAGCTTCCCGCCACGAAGTGGGGGAAATGTCACAAGACGCCGCAGGCGGCGCGTGACAATGGGGGTGAGAGTCTGAAAGATTGTTCGCTGCAGATGCGCACCCCCATCGACCCTCCAGCCAAGAGGCTGTCGGCCCACTTCCCCCATGAATGGGGGAAGCTAAACCGCCTACAATCCGTCGAACAGGGCCGTGGACATGTAGCGCTCGGCGAAGCTGGGGATGATGGCGACGATCAACCTTCCCTTCATTTCGTCGCGGGAGGCCAGGTCAAAGGCGGCGACTAGGGCCGCGCCGGAGGAGATACCCACAGGGATGCCCTCCTCCGCAGCCACCCGCCTAGCCATGGCAAAGCTGTCGTCATTGGAGACCTGGATGATCTCGTCGATGACGCTGCGGTCCAGGATCGAGGGCACGAAGCCGGCACCGATACCCTGGATCTTGTGCGGACCTGCTGCGCCGCCGGAAAGGACGTGTGACGCCTCAGGCTCAACGGCGATCATCTTGAGGCCGGGTTTGCGGGGTTTGAGCACCTGACCGATGCCGGTGATGGTGCCGCCAGTGCCGACGCCGGAGACCACGGCATCGACGCGACCTTCCGTATCGTTCCAGATTTCCTCGGCAGTGGAGACCCGGTGGATCAAGGGATTGGCCGGGTTGTCGAACTGTTGGGGCAGGACCGCGCCGGGAATGGCCTCGACCAGTTCCTTGGCGCGGGCCACGGCACCGGCCATGCCGCGCTCGGCCGGGGTGAGTTCTAGCTTAGCTCCAAGTAGCAGGAGCATTTTACGGCGCTCAATCGAATTGCTCTCGGGCATGCAGAGGATGATCTTGTAGCCTTTGGATGCGGCGACGAAGGCCAGAGCAATGCCGGTATTGCCGCTGGTCGGTTCCACAATGGTCGAACCGGGTTTGAGGATGCCCTGGGCTTCCAAGCTCTCGATCAGCGAGACACCAATCCGATCTTTTACCGAGGAGATCGGATTGAAGAATTCCAGCTTGGCCAGCACCTCGCCTTTGGGTTTCAGCGCCTTGGTGAGATTGGGTAGCCCCACCAAAGGGGTGTCGCCAATGGTGTCGATGATCGAGGCAAAGATCTTGCCGCGCCCAGCGCGTTTATAGCGGGCGGCATCATAGGGGGCGGTGGCCATGGCGGTGTTCCTAAAGCTCAAGTTTCAGCGCCGAACTTAGGCTTCTCAGCGCGATTTGGAAGCCAGCTTGTGGGGGTGTGGAGTGAGGATTACTGTACGAGGTCGCGGACGCGCGGCGCGGGGGCTGGGCTTGGCGGACATCCCAATTGACCACAAAGACACAAAGGACACGAAGGTTCACAAAGCTTCATTGAGGTCAGGAATGGCGTTCTCGCGCCTCTGTGAGGCGCAATTCAAGAAAACCGTCGTGCCCTCAAGGCTTACCGCGCTTCGTAAACCTTCGTGTCCTTTGTGTCTTTGTGGTGAAAACGAACTGCTGCCACGCCGACGAATCCCTGGTTTTCCCAAGGTCACACTTGACCCCGAAGGTCCAAAGGGACGGTAATTCGGTGAAGACTTGAAAACAAAGACTCAGGGAGTCCGCTATGGCCCAGGCACAAGCTCATCCGTTTGATCTGGTGATCCGCAACGGCACGGTCATTGATGGCACAGGGGCCCCGGCCTTCGAAGCCGATGTGGCGATCAAGGATGGCCGCATTGCCGTGGTCGGCACGGTGGCCGGACGTGGAGCTGAGGAGATCGACGCGGCGGGCCAGCTGGTGACGCCGGGCTTTGTCGACGTCCATACCCATTATGACGGTCAGGCGACCTGGGACCAGCGGATGCAGCCCTCGTCTTGGCACGGGGTGACCACGGTGGTGATGGGCAATTGCGGGGTCGGGTTTGCGCCCTGCAAACCTGCGGACCACGATCGTCTGATCCAGCTGATGGAAGGGGTGGAGGACATTCCCTTCCCGGTACTTACCGAGGGTCTTCCTTGGAATTGGGAGACCTATTCTGAATATCTCGACGCCCTGGCGAGCCGTCACTACGACGTCGATATCGCCAGCCAACTGCCCCACGCGGCGCTGCGCGTCTATGTGATGGGCCAGCGTGGCGTGGACCGCGAACCGGCGACGCAGGCCGATATCGCCGCCATGGCCGCCATCGCCAAACGGGCCATGGAGGCCGGAGCCATCGGCTTTGGCACATCGCGCACGCTCAACCACCGCTCGTCCGACGGATCGCCCATCGCCACCCTGACGGCGGGCGAGGATGAGCTGACTGGCATCGCTATGGGGATGGCGGCGGCGGGCAAGGGCGTACTGCAGTTCGTCTCTGACTTTACCGACGGGGCTGAAGAATTCGCCATGATGCGCCGCATTGTCGAGGCGTCAGGCCGACCCTTGTCTTTCAGCATGGTGCAAAGCCCGCGCGCGCCGCAGAGCTATAAGGTGATGCTGGACTGGCTGGCCGATGCCGCCGCCGCCGGCTTGGCGATGAAGGGCCAGGCCGCCACCCGGCCTGTGGGCGTACTGTTTGGCCTGGAGCTGACCCTCAATCCGTTCAGCCAACATCCGCTCTACCGCGAGATCGCAAAGCAGCCGCTGGCCGAGCGGGTGGCGCGCCTCATCGATCCGGCGTTCCGCGCCCAATTGCTGGTAGAGCCAGACCAGACTAAGGCGAGCTTTGCCGGCACACAGCCGCGCAACTGGGGCCAGATGTACCTGATGGGGGCTCAGCCCGACTATGAGCCCACCGCCGACATGACCGTCGCGGCTATTGCCGCAGCGCGCGGCCTGGATCCTGCCGAAGTAGCCCTAGACCACATGCTAGAGAACGGCGGGCGCGGCATGCTCTACCTGCCGTTCCTCAACTATGCGGCGGGCAATCTCGACCATGTGCACGAGATGCTGCATCACTCGCAGGTGGTGCCCGGCCTATCGGATGGCGGGGCCCATGTGGGCATGATCTGCGACGGGTCGTTCCCGACCACCAACATCGTTCACTGGACGCGGGACCGCGCGCGCGGTGCAAAGGTCAGTATCGAGCGGATGGTGCAGGCCCAATGCCGCGACACTGCCGAGCTGGTGGGTCTCTATGATAGGGGCGTGGTGGCGGTGGGTTACCGCGCCGACCTGAACGTCATCGACTATGATCGCCTGACGCTGCTTGCGCCGGAGGTGGCCTATGACCTCCCGGCTGGCGGGCGGCGGCTGATCCAGCGCGCCAATGGCTACACGGCCACCATCCTGGCGGGCCAAATCACCTATCGCGACGGC
>JANLPX010000499.1:0-4165 GCA_031367485.1 Alphaproteobacteria bacterium
CGCCACATCGTGCGAATGACCGCCACCTCCGAGGTCGGCTTTCCTTGCCGGGTGCTGCTGGCTGATGCCCAACCGGGTGACACTCTGCTCCTGCTGAACCACGAGTATCAACCGGCCCCCACGCCCTATCAGGGTCGCCACGCCATCTTCATCAATGAAGCCGCCGATGCGCCCGCCCGCTTCGTGGACCAGGTCCCACCCGTGCTCACCCTCCGCAAGGCCATCTCCCTGCGCGGCTTCGATGAGGCCGGCATGATCGTCGACGCCGACGTGGTGCCAGGCCCAGAGGTGGAGCCGCTGATCCTCAAACTGTTCGAGAACCCGGCCATCGCCTACATCCATGCCCACAATGCAGGCCGCGGCTGCTTTGCAGCGCGAATCGACCGCGCTTAGGACTTGCCTCCACCGAGGCGGCCTGATCAAGCTCCACCGAAACTGGAGTCTTGGCCGATGCGCGCACCTATCCTCACATTGGCGATCCTACTGGCCACTTCCTCATCGACGCTCGCCGCCAAGGTGCCCGCAGCGGTCACGGCCGCCCACCGCGACGCCATCGTGCTCGATACCCACTACGACACCCCCGCCCTGTTCCATCAGCCCGGCTGGGACATCCTTGATCGACATGACTACAAGATCGACGGCAGTCAGGTCGACCTGCCGCGCATGGTCGAGGGCGGCGTCGATGGTGGGTTCTTCGCCATCTTTACGCCCCAGGGTGCGCGCGGCCCGGTGGGAAATGCCAAAGCTCGTGATTTCGGCTTGGTCCGCGCCACTGAGATCCATGAGATGGTCGCCAAGCACGGCGCGCAATTCGCCATCGCGCTCAAGGCCGATGACGTGGCCACGATTCTGGCGGCCAAGAAGCGCTTCGTGTTCCTCAGCATGGAGAACGGCGCGCCGGTGGCCGGTGACATCAGCTTGATGAGCGCCTTCTATGCGCTAGGCGTGCGCATGATGGGGCCAGTGCATTTCCAGAATAACGACCTCGCCGATTCTGCAACCGACAAGGTCGAGTGGGGTGGTCTGTCGCCGTCCGGCAAGGCCTTTGTGGCAGAGGCCAACCGCCTAGGCATTGTACTCGACGCCAGCCACGCCTCGGACCTTGTGCTTGATCAGATGCTGGCCCTGTCCAAAGCCCCGATCATACTGTCGCACTCGGGCGTGCGGGCCATCTACAACCACCCGCGCAATGTTGATGATGACCGACTGCGCGCCCTGGCTGCCCATGGCGGGGTCATCCAGATCAATGCCTTTTCCAACTATATGGTCGACGTGCCCAAGATCGCAGAGCGCGACGCCGCCATGGCCGCCCTCTTCAAGTCTCTTGGCCTAACCAGCTCGGACATGAGCCCAACCCAACGCAAAGCCTTCATCGCGGGACGCAATGCCATCGATGCCAAGTGGCCGGTGCCCCGCGCCAATCTCGACGACTATATGAAGCACATGTTGCATGCCATTGAGGTGGCCGGCATTGACCACGTCGGGGTCTCCGGCGACTTCGACGGCGGTGGCGGCATCGACGGCCTCGATAGCGTCGCCGACTATCCCAAGGTCACCGCGCGCCTCATGGCCGCCGGCTACACCAAGGACGACGTCGCCAAGGTCTGGGGCGGCAATGCACTGCGGGTGCTCCGCGCCGTCGAGGCGGCGAAGGGGAAGTAGGGTTTCGGACGAACTTGGCGTTTTGAGAGACCCCTCATCCGACCTTGCTCCGCAAGGCCACCTTCTCCCGCAGGGGGAGAAGACTAGCTTACCGCCCGGAGAAAGAATCTTTGCAACGGGCCAGACGAATTCCTTCTCCCCTTGCGGGAGAAGGTGGCCCCGTGGAACGGGGTCGGATGAGGGGTTTTGCTCCCGCCGAAAATCATCGACGGAGCAACTACCCCCGCCCACTCGTCGGGATATCCTTAAAGGCCACGTCCTTATCCACCCGGATGTCGCCCGGCAGGCCCAACACCCGCTCAGCGATGATGTTGCGCAGGATCTCGTCGGTGCCACCCTCAACCCGCGTCGCAGGTGAGCGCAGCAGCATGGCCTGGAACTTCTGGGCCGCCTCGGCGTGAGCCGGGTCGTTCAGCACGCCGGTCTCACCCTGCAGATCCAGCGCAAACATCGCCAACTCCTGCATCGAGGCGCCGGCCACCAGCTTGCCAATGGAGTTCTCCGGCCCCGGCGTCTCGCCCTTCGACAAGGCGCTAATCGCCCGCATACCGGTATATTTCAGCCCGCTGGCCCGCACCGCATATTGCGCCAAGCGCGACCGCACCATGGGGTTATCCGCCGCCGGGCCATCCTCGGTCTGCAGGTTCAGGCAATAGTCGAACAATTCTGGGAACCCGGTCGGCATACCCGATCCGATGGACAACCGCTCATTCATCAGGGTGGTCAGCGACACCGTCCAGCCCTGGCCCACAGCCCCTAGCCGCTGGGCATCGGGGATCCGCACGTCGGTGAAGAACACCTCATTGAAACCCGACTGGCCGTTGGCCTGCTTGATCGGCCTAATCTCGATGCCTGGCGACTTCATGCTCAGCCAAAACATCGTCAAACCTTTGTGCTTGGGCACATCGGGATCAGTCCGGGTAATGACGATGCCATAGTCGGAATAGTGCGCCCCGCTGGTCCAGATCTTTTGGCCGCGAATAATCCAGTCGCCCGTGCCGTCATTGGCAGGCTCTGCTCGCGTCCGCAGACCCGCCAAATCCGACCCGCCTGCTGGCTCCGAAAACAGCTGGCACCAGATCTCATCGCCCGCCGCCATGGGGGGCAACAGCTGGCGCTTCTGCTCCTCGCTGGCCCAGGCCATCAAGGTCGGACCGCACATGCCGTGGCCGATGATGAAGGTGCCGCCGAGCGTGCCATAGGCGCCCTCTTCCTGGCCCCAGATCACCCGCTCTATCGGCGTGGCACCGCGTCCGCCATATTCCTTGGGCCAGTGCAGACAGGCCCAACCGGCTTCTGCTTTCTTGTGTTGCCAGGCCTTGGCGGCGGCCATCGGGTCTTCGCTGGAAAGGCCTGAATTGCCGAAGGTCGATTGCTTCAGTTCGGCCTCAAGGTGCTTGGGTCCATTGGCTGAAATCCAGGCGCGGACTTCAGCGCGGAAGGCGGCTTCTTGCGGGGTGTCGTCAAAATTCATTGTGCTAACTCCCTAAGCCGCGACCGGGGCGTCATTGCGCCGCCGCATGCGTTCAATCAACAGATCTTCCCAGGTCGACTGCGACCCCAACGCCAGCGCCAGCCCGTTGGCGCGCCGGTAATAGAGGTGGCAATCAAAGGCCCAGGTGAACCCCATGCCGCCATGCACCTGGATATTGTTCTTGGCGCAATGTTGGAAACCTTGGCCCGCCGAAATCCGCGCCGTCGCGGCCGCCACCGGCAGCTCCGCCGAACCGGTCGAGAGCGCCCAGGCCCCATAATAGGCGTTAGACCGAGCCAAGGTCGCGGCCACATACATGTCGGCCAGCATGTGTTTCACCGCCTGGAACGAGCCGATCTGCCGACCAAACGCCATCCGCTCCAGCGCATAGTCGCGCGCCATCTCCAGCGCCCGATCTGATCCGCCCACCTGTTCAAAGGCCGTCAACACGGCAGCGCGGTCCAGCAGGTCGCTCAGCAACCGCCACCCCTGCCCGGCCTCGCCCAACAGTTCCACCGGTGCGCCTTCAAACGAAACCCGAGCCTGGCTGCGGGTCGGGTCAATACTTTCCAAGGCCTCGCGGCTCACGCCCGCCCCAGCCAAGTCTACCAGATAGAGCGACACCCCCTGAGGGCTGCGCGCCGCCACCACGGCCACATCGGCGATATCACCGTCGGCCACAGGCATCTTCACGCCACTCAGCTTGCCGCCAACCACCTGCGCCTTGATCGAGCGTTCCGTCACTCGGCCCACGCCCTCACTGGTGGCCAGGCAGCCCACCGCCGCGCCAGAAGCCAGCTTCGGCAACCATTCCGCCTTCTGCGCCGCCGTCCCCGACAGCATCAAACCCTCAGCCATCAGATAGATCGACGACAACATCGGCACCGGCGCATTGGCCCGGCCCAGTTCCTCTGCGATCACGCAGAGTTCCAGATGCCCCAGCCCGACCCCGCCATATTGCTCCGGGATAGCAGCACCCAAAAACCCCATCTCGCCCAAGCCCTGATAGAGCGCCCGATCATAGGGCTC
>JANLPX010000500.1:0-16803 GCA_031367485.1 Alphaproteobacteria bacterium
TTCGGTTTGTTGTTGCTGGATCAAGACCATGACCCACACGGTATTTATCGACGGCGAAGCCGGTACGACGGGATTGCAGATTCGTCAGCGGTTGGAAGGGCGCAGCGATCTGACGGTCGTCTCCATTGACCCCGAAAAGCGTAAGGACCCGGCCGCGCGTGCCGAGCTGCTGAATGACGTTGATGCGGTGATCCTTTGCTTGCCCGACGCTGCGGCCAAAGAAGCTGTGCGCCTGATCAGTTCCAACCATGTGCGGGTGATTGATGCCTCCACGGCGCACCGAGTGGCCTCTGGTTGGACCTATGGGTTCGCCGAGATGGACCGTGACCAACGATCTGCGATCAAAAACTCGAAGTTGGTGAGCAATCCCGGCTGCTATCCGACGGGTTTTATTGGCTTGGTTCGCCCGCTGATCGAAGCTGAATTGATCCCGGCCGACTTCCCACTCACCGTCAATGCAATCTCTGGCTATTCAGGCGGCGGGAAGGGGCTGATCGAAGAATTCGAGGCCGCGACACCTGAGAACGGGAGCCAGGATGCCTACCGAGGCTATGGTCTGGGTCTGACACACAAACATGTGCCGGAGATGCAGGTGCATTCGGGTCTCGACAATGCCCCGATCTTTGCACCGTCCGTAGGGCGGTTTGCGCAGGGTATGCTGGTGGAAGTGCCGGTGCCGCTATGGGCGTTACCTGGCAAGGTGAAGTCTAGTGACCTCCGGAAAGCTCTGGCTGACGCCTATTTCGCCGAAGCGTTTGTAGAGGTGGTGAGCGCCGAAGAGTGCCGCGAGCTCCAGACGGTGCGCGCCGGGGCCGGTGGATACAACGCGACCCTGGATCCAGAGGCGCTAAACGGGACCAATCGGATGCGGCTTTATGTGTTCGGCAATGACGACCAAGCTCAGGTTCGTCTGGTGGCCCAGCTGGATAACCTCGGCAAAGGGGCTTCGGGTGCCGCGGTGCAAAACCTGAACCTGATGCTGGGCCTGCCGGAGGGGCAGGGGCTTTGATCCTGCGCCGCGCCTTGCCCGAGGACGCGGCCGGAATGGCGGTGGCGCATCGTCAAGCCATGCGGATTTCTCTGCCGTTCTTGCCTGAACTTCATACAGCGCAGGAAGATGAATGGTTCATGCGCGAACGGCTGATGGCAACCAATGAGGTATGGGTTACCGAGATCGACGCCAAAGTCGCGGGCTATATTGGATTTCATGAGGGATGGATCGATCATCTCTATATCCACCCCGACTATCAGCGTCGTGGCTTGGGACCTGTACTACTGGCCAAAGCTCTGGAGGATGGGTCCGATATGCGGCTGTGGACGTTCCAACAAAATGCTCGAGCGCGCGCATTCTACGAGAGCCACGGCTTCGTCGCTGAGCTGTTCACCGAGGGCGAGGACAACGAGGAAAAGATGCCCGACGTTCGATATTTTCGGCCTGGGGATGTAACCGAAAAGATCTTCTGAGCGTAGTTTAGGTCATGACCATGCAAAATCTTGATCGCCGCCGTTTCCTGCTAGGTTCAGCGATAGCCGTCGCGGCCGCCGTGCCGGGCTTAGCCCTTGCCGCCGACGCCTTTGCCGCCTCAACTTGGCGCAAGCTTTCTGACGTCGACTGGAAGAAGCGGCTGCCGGAGGCCAGCTACCAAGTCCTGCGGCACGAGGACACCGAGCGTCCGGGAACTAGTAGCTTGCTGAATGAGCATCGCAGAGGCGTCTTTGTCTGCGCTGGATGCTCCCTGCCATTGTTCCGGTCACAGGCAAAATATGAGAGTGGTACAGGCTGGCCGAGTTTCTTTACGCCCATAACCGGGGCGCTAGGCACCAAGAAGGACTTCGCTATCGGCTTTCCCCGCACCGAGTACCACTGTGCCCAGTGCCTGGGACATCAGGGCCATATATTCAATGACGGACCACGCCCGACCGGGCTACGTTATTGCAATAATGGCGTGGCGTTGAAGTTCGTGGCCAGCTGATCGGGCTCTAGGCTTGGTTGCGGTCATGGACTAGTTTGTTCCCAAGAAATTCGGGGGAACGTCATGCTGGTCCGCGCACCTGTTCGGGAAATCAGAAACTGGTACTGCGACAGTCGGCGGTGGGACGGGTACCAGCCGCGCGCAGGCGACGTGGTGATCGCCACGCCACCCAAGGTGGGGACCACCTGGACCCAACAGATCGTCAACCTGCTGATCTTCAAGTCGGCGGAACCGCGCTCCTTGTCCATGTCGCCCTGGATCGATGCGCGATTTCGAGAACCTATCGAGATGGTCATGCCCATCATTGAGGCGCAAACCCATCGACGGTTTTTGAAGTCTCACCTGCCGCTCGATGGCCTGCCGATCTATGACGAGGTGAAGTACATTCATGTGGCACGCGGTGGCCGCGATGCCTGCATGTCGTATCACAACCACATCAATGGATACCGCCCCAGTACGTTGGAGGCATTGGATGCTGTTGGCTTCTCAGATCCGACCATTGGCAAGGCCTATCCGAGGTCTCCGAGTGGAACGCGGGACTTCTTTCTCCACTGGATGCAGCGCGGTGAGGACAGTGCCAAGCAATTGATGTCGGCGGGGTTTTTCGAGATCGAGCGATCCTTCTGGCAAGCCCGCGCGCTGCCTAATCTATTGTTAGTGCACTACAATGATTTGAAGGCTGATCTGCGTGGCGAGATGGGTCGGATTGCTGAGTTCTTGGACATCGAGATCCCTGATGCCTTGTGGCCCGAATTGGTAGATGCCGCGACTATGGAGAGCATGAAGCGAGATGGGGAGACCCTGCTTCCCGGCATGGACCGGGGTTTTGAGGGCGGCGTGAAGACCTTCCTCAACAAGGGGACCAATGGCCGTTGGGAGAGCGAACTTACTGAGGAAGACAATGCGACCTTCCATGCGCGCCTGGAAGAAGAACTGACGCCGGGATTGATCGCCTGGTTGGAGCAGGGGCGACGGCTTGCTGGAGACCCCAGGGTTTCAGCTGACTAATGGTCGGGCGGTTTTTCTATCTGGCACTAGCTGGACTATGTTTGGTGTTGGTGAGTTGCTCGCCAAGGCCAGCGGAGGTCGACGCGGACCGGATGGGGCGCACTTTGATCGACGCTATCCAGCGCGACGATTGGCCGGTTATCGACGCCAACTTGGGGGCGGCGATGGGCCAGGACCCGCAACACGCACCAAAGATCGCCGAGCTGCGTAAGATGTTTCCACCTGAACCGCCTTGGTCGATCAAACTGTTGGCGTCGGCCAAGCAGGCCGGGAAATTGCCGGAAGTCTCAACGCTAAGCTATCTCTACACCTTCGCGGAGAAGCGGCTGAAGATCGACCTGACGGTGGAGCACTATGCTTGGCGCAAGGTCTATCCCCCGCCGAAAGGGGGGTCAGACGGCCCAGAAATACCTGGCCCGATCGAGGTCGTTAGACCACCAAAAGTGAAGCCAGATCAGAGCCCTTACCGCGTGGTCGAACTTTTCAAGCTTAGCGGCATCAATGTGGCTACCGTCCCCTAAGACTTTACCTTCACGAAGCTACCAGGTGCGTCCTCGATGGGCTTCAGTGGGCCCTTGGCGGGATCGCGGGCAGGCACCATCTCGCCCGACTTGGCCTTTAACCACTCGGCCCAGTGTGGCCACCAGGAGCCGGGGGTTTCGGCTGCCCCCTCCATCCAGGCCTCGATGCTGGCGGGTAGCTCGGAGTTGGTCCAGTGCTGGTATTTTTTGGCGATTGGGGCGTTGATCACGCCGGCGATGTGGCCCGATCCGGCTAAGGTGAACGTGACCGGGCCCCCGAATAGTTTTGCGCCACGATAGACGGAACGGGCGGGTGCGATGTGGTCTTCTTTTGAAGACTGCACATAGATTGGCGTCTTCACCGTAGCCAAGTCGAGCTTGACGTTATCGAGCACTAGTTCGCCCTTGCCGAGCGCGTTCTCCATATAGAATTTGCGCAAATAGAAGAGGTGCAGGGTCTTGGGCATACGGGTTTGGTCGGAGTTCCAGAACAGTAGGTCGAAGGGTTTCGGTTCCTTACCCATCAGGTAGTTGTTGACGAAGAACGACCAGATCAGGTCGTTGGACCGCAGCATATTGAAAGTGTCGGCCATGGATTGGCCGCGCAGAACGCCACCCTCTGCGTCCATCATCCCCTCAAGGTCTTTGAGCCATTCCTCATTGGTGAACAGCAGCAGGTCACCGGCTTCGGCGAAGTCCTGTTGGGCGGCAAAGAAGGTCGCCGAGCCGATGCGTTTGTCGCCCTTGGCTGTCATGTGCGCGAGGGTGGAGGAGAGCAAGGTGCCGCCGATGCAGTAGCCAACAGTGTTTACGGTCTCGACATCGGCCTGCTTCATGGCCGCGGCGGTCGCCTCATAGATGCCCTGGTGCATGTAGTCTTCGAAGGTCTTGGTTGCCATGCTCTGATCGGGATTGACCCAGGAGGCGACGAAGACCGTGATGCCCTGATCAGCCAGCCAGCGGATCATCGAGTTTTCAGGGCGAAGGTCCAGGATGTAGAACTTGTTGATCCAGGGGGGGAAGATGACGAGGGGTATCTGGTGGACCTGGGGCGTCGTTGGATCGAACTGGAGTAGCTGGAGAATTTCGTTTTGGAATACGACCTTGCCGGGCGCAGTGGCGACGTTTTCGCCGATTTTGAACATGTCGTAGTCCGTCTGGCTTATTGCCAGTTGACCTCCGCCACGCCCTAAGTCCTCAGCAAAATTCTCCATACCCTTGAGGAGGCTAGCCCCTTGGGTCGCCATGACTTCTCTTAGCGCCGCAGGATTTGAAACCAAAAAGTTGGTCGGCGCGAAGGCGTCGGTGAGCATCTTCATGAAGAACTCGACCCTGCGCTTGGTCATGGGGTCGGCGTTTTCAACATCTGACACTAGGGCATTGAGCCAGTTTGAAGTCAGGAGATAGGACTGCTTGATCACGTCGAAGACTGGGTTTTCGCTCCAGTCTGGGTCGAGGAAGCGCTTGTCGCCCTTGGCGGGCTCAACGACCGGGGTGACGACTTGGCCGGTGGCCTTGCGCGCCGCCGATTGCCAGAGCTCAAGATAGCGCTGGAAGAGATCAGCTTGCGCACGGACCAACCGTTCGGGCTGTGAGGCGATACGACCCAGTATGTCGGTCAGGGCCGGGGCGACGTGGAATGGGTCGGGGGTCAGAGCGGCTGGGCGTTCAGCCTGACGCAGGGCCGACTCAGCGATGGCACCTTGTGCCGTAAGGGCCGCGCGGGCGAGATTGGCGGAAAGCTTTTCGACGAGATCGCGTTGATCTGCAGAAAGCCCCGGCCCAGGTTGAACACTCGCTATAGGTTGAGGCTGAGGGGGCGGCGGCAGCGCGGTGTCAGAGACTGACTGAACTTTCGGGCTTTTTGCCTTTTTCTTCGACTTGCCAGACTTGGCAGATTTCGCCGCATGCTTTGGGGATTTTGCATCCGTGGGGCTCATGGCTTGGCTCTCCCTGGTCGAGACTGTGCGTCCCGCTCTTTCGTAGATATTGATCATGGCATAAGACAGGACCGGAAATGAACGTGTCGTCTGAAAAATTTGCGAATCATCGCTCAGAGCGGTTTGGCTTAGCTATGACCGCGTGCCTAATGCTGTCTGGCTGCAGTACTCAAGGCTTGTTGAGTTCAACGGCGATTGATCCGAATTCGAAGGTGGCTGATCAGGTCGCGGCCCTAGTGAAGGAAGGCGACGACTATCCGACTTTTGCCGGAATACCCCCCGTCCCAACCGATCAAAGAGCTTTGCGCGCTTGGGGTGAAAGTGCTGGTCAGATTGAAGCGCTGGGCACCGATCTGGAACGTGCGACTGCTGAGGGTACTTGGAGTTTAAGTGGCACCGAGCGGTTTGCTGCCCGTAGCCGTAGCGAAATTGATATGGCACCGAGCTTGGCCGCCTCAACGGCAGCCGAGACGGAGGCATTTGCCCGAGCTCTGCGCAAGCGAGCTACCCCGCCTCCGCCGCCAAAGAGATAGGCTTGCGGAGGCTCAAACAACCTTAACCGGTTTGGTGCAGACTTTCTCGAAAGCTGAGCCCTACCTCACTTCAGCTCCACACTGCCGCGAGGCCTGCGGCCAGAGCTTTACATGACACCTGAATTTCATCGCATCAAACGCCTGCCTCCCTACGTCCTAGAGGAGGTTACTCGCATCAAAGCCCGCCTGCGGGCCAGTGGTGCAGATATAATCGACTTCGGCATGGGTAATCCCGATATGCCGACGCCCAAACACATCGTCGACAAGATGATCGAAACGGCGCGGGACCCCAAGGCGGGTCGATACTCGGCGTCCAAGGGCATTATCGGCCTGCGTCGCGCCATGGCTGGATATTACAAACGTCGGTTCGACGTCGATCTGAACCCAGATACCGAGGTCATTGCCACGCTCGGCTCGAAAGAGGGCTTCGCCAACTTGGCCCAGGCCTTGACCGCGCCAGGTGATGTCATCCTGTGTCCCAACCCTGCCTATCCGATCCATGCCTATGGCTTCATCATGGCCGGTGGCGTGATACGCCATGTGCCGGCCCCGTCGCCTGAGGCCTATTTGTCGGGTGTTAGCGCCGCTATGCGTCATTCTAGTCCGGCACCGAGCGTCTTGATCTTGTCCTATCCGTCGAACCCCACTGCGCAGTGCGTGGATCTAGATTTCTACAAAGACGCTATCGCGCTTGCCAAGAAGAACGATCTGCTGGTGATCTCGGATATCGCCTATTCCGAAATCTACTTTGATAACAATCCGCCACCATCCATTCTTCAGGTCGAAGGTGCCAAAGAAATTGCCGTTGAGGTCAATTCGCTTTCGAAAACTTACGCCATGGCGGGATGGCGCGTCGGCATGGTGGTCGGCAATGAGCGAATTTGCGCGGCCCTAGCGCGGGTGAAGTCTTATTTGGATTATGGTGCCTATACACCTATCCAAGTCGCTGCCGCTGCGGCGCTGAACGGGCCGCAAGATTGCGTTGATGAAATTCGCGCGATCTACAAAGGTCGCCGCGACACGCTGGTGAGTTCTATGAGCTTGGCAGGGTGGGAAATTCCATCACCCTCGGCATCGATGTTTGCTTGGGCGCCGGTGCCCGAGCCTTTCAAGGCCGCCGGTGCAATGCTGTTCTCCAAACTCCTCATCGAAGAAGCTGGCGTCGCGGTGGCACCGGGCGTCGGGTTCGGTGAGTACGGAGAGGGGTTTGTGCGAGTTGGGCTTGTCGAGAATGAGAACCGGATCCGTCAGGCTGCGCGCAGCGTTCGGAAATTTCTTGCCAATGCCGATGAAATCTTGGCCAGGGCCCACAACACCATGACGGGAAAATGACCCAACGCAGCTGGAAGATTGGAATAGCGGGCCTTGGTACAGTTGGGGCTGGCCTCCTAAATTTCCTCGCCGATCGGCCTGATTTTGCACCGGCCGGTGGGCGCAGTGTTGTGACCGGCGTATCTGCAAGATCGCGCTCACGTCCAAGGCCTTTTGATATTTCCAATCTGCCTTGGTTCGATGATCCGGTTGAACTGGCGCGGTCTGATCAGACCGATATATTTGTTGAACTCATCGGTGGTTCTGACGGGCCGGCCAAGGCAGCCGTGGAGGCGGCTCTCAAGGCTGGCAAACCCGTTGTAACGGCGAACAAGGCGCTGATCGCGGAACATGGGGCCGAATTAGCGGAACTGGCCGAGCGCCAGGGCGTGCCATTGCTATTTGAGGCTGCCGTGATGGGCGGGGTTCCAGCGGTCAAGATCGTTCGCGAGGCGCTGGTTGGTGATGATATCAAATCGATTGCGGGCATCTTGAATGGGACCTGTAACTACATCCTGACCGAGATGGACACCGGGGGGCGAGCCTTTGCCGACGTCTTGGCTGAGGCCCAGCGGCTAGGGTATGCTGAGGCTGATCCGACGATGGACGTTGGAGGCTTTGACGCGGCGCATAAGATCACAATATTGGCGGCCTTGGCCTTTGGATGTGCACCGAACTTCGCGGCCGCAGAGATCGAAGGCATTGATCAAATCGATCTGATGGATATCCGCCTGGCGCGCGACCTTGGTTATCGGGTGAAGCTGGTGGCCTCTGCGGATCGCTCGCCGGAAGGGGTGTTGGTCAGAGTTCATCCATCCCTGGCACCGATACAGCACCCGTTGGCTCAAGCCGGTGGCGCGCTGAATGCGCTCTTTATCGAGGGAGAGCGGATTGGGCGGATATTTATTCAGGGTCCGGGGGCAGGCGCGGGGCCAACCGCGGCAGCCGTGGCTGCCGATATCGCCGATGTGATGACAGGGGCAGTCCGACCTGTGTTTCAGGCGCCTGCGGGAACGCTGATGCCCTTCAAGCCGGTCGATCCGTCCAAGAGCATGGGACGCGCCTATCTGCGCTGTATGGTCAAAGATGAGCCCGGCGTAATTGCTGCGGTCTCGGAAACCTTGGCCGACGCCGGGGTTTCGATTGAGAGTTTCCTGCAAAAGCCTGTCGAGAATGCCAGCGGCGTGCCGATAGTTCTGACCACTCATGCGGTGGCCGAGTCGGTTCTGATGGCGGCCATTGAGCAGATCGCGAACTTGCCTGCAGTTTTAGAGCGACCAAGACTGTTGCGCATCGCGCGCATATAAGAATCCAAAGACAATTGCGGCTTCGGCCGAGGAGATGGGTAGATGAGTTCTGAAGTTCTTGATCGTGGCTTGGTCCTCGACGCTGTCCGCGTGACCGAAATTGCTGCGATCGCGGCTTGGCACCTTGTCGGGCGCGGTGATGAAAAAGAAGCCGATCAAGCTGCCGTCGATGCCATGCGTACCGCCCTCAATGATCTGGAGATCGACGGCGAAATCGTCATTGGTGAAGGGGAGCGCGACGAGGCCCCCATGCTGTTCATTGGGGAGAAGGTCGGAAAGGGCGGCGTGCATAAGATAGATATTGCGCTCGACCCGTTAGAGGGGACGACCTTGACGGCCAAGGCGATGGATAATGCCCTGGCTGTCATGGCTTGGGCCCCAAAGGGTACGCTGCTGAACGCGCCGGATACTTACATGGATAAGATCGCATGCGGGCCTGGCTATCCTGCTGGCGTTATTGATCTTGATAAGAGCCCTGAAGAGAACGTGCGGGCTGTGGCTGCCGCAAAGGGCGTCGCGGCGTCGGAGATTACGGTCTGCGTCATGGATCGCCCCCGGCATGCAGAGATCATAGCTGCGCTGCGAGCTGTGGGCGCGCGAGTTTATTTGATCACCGATGGCGATGTCGCAGGCGTAATGAACACCGCCGACCCTTCCACTGGCGTCGACCTCTATATCGGCCAGGGCGGCGCACCAGAGGGAGTGCTGGCCTGCGCGGCCCTAAAGTGCATGGGTGGTCAGTTTCAGGGGCGTCTGATCTTCCGTAACGCGGATGAAAAGACGCGCGCTAAGCGAGTTGGCATCACTGATCTGGATCGGAAATACGACCTGCATGAGATGGTCCGGGCCGATGCAATTTTTGCAGCGACTGGTGTCACCAATGGGGCTTTGCTCGACGGCGTGAAATACAAGGATGGTTTTGTTCATACACACTCCATCGTGATGAACTCAGCTACCCAGACGGTGCGTGAAGTGCGGATGAAGCGCCCGGTCTAATCCTATGGCCGATAGCGTCAGCTCGGAGGACTATCTTGGTGTCGCGCGATCCTTGACTGGTCGACGTTGGCGGACCCGGCCGGCTGACGCTGATACGGTGCGGCACCATCAGCTAAGCTTAGGGCTGTCTGAGCCGCTGGCCCGGGCCCTGGCGTCACGCGGCATATCTTCGGAAGGCGGTCAGGATTATCTCAATCCAACGCTCAAAGCCCTATTTCCTGATCCCTCCAGCTTCACCGACATGGATCGCGCGGCAGAGATCCTGGTCGCCGCTGTCATAGGCGATCGTCCAATGTCGGTGTTCGCGGACTATGACGTGGATGGAGCCTCGAGCGCAGCTCAGTTGGTGAGATGGATGCGGGCGGCCGGCAAAATTCTGCCAATCTATGTGCCTGATCGTGTGACAGAGGGGTATGGCCCTTCGCCAGCAGCTTTTCGTCGTCTGAAAGACGAGGGGGCGGAGTTGGTCATCACGGTGGACTGCGGCGCGGCGGCGCAAGAGGCGATCGCTTATGCCGCCAGTATTGGGCTCGACGTCGTGGTCATTGACCATCACTTGATGCGCGAGGGCGAGGTTCCGCCAGCGGTGGCGTTGGTCAACCCAAACCGACCCGGGGATACATCTGGCCAAGGTGTGCTCGCCGCTGCAGGCGTCACATTTGTGCTGTTGGCGGCCCTCAATCGTGAGGCCCGGAAGCGCGGCCTTTTCTCGGCAGGAGGAGAGCCCGATCTGCGCCAATGGCTAGATTTGGCGGCGATGGGTGCGATCTGCGACGTTACTGAACTTACCGGGTTCAATCGGGCCCTAACGGCTCAGGGACTGAAGGTCATGTCATCATGGCGCAACCCTGGCCTCAGGGCGTTGTTGGATGTGGCGAAGAGCCAAGGTCCGGCCACGACATTCCATGCAGGGTTCATTCTGGGCCCCCGCATCAATGCGGGGGGTCGGATTGGTCGCTCGGATCTTGGAACACGATTGTTGTCGACTGACGATCACCAGGAGGCTGCTGATCTGGCTGCGGAACTCGATGCCCTGAACGCTTCGCGCAAGGAGGTCGAGCGCGAAGTATTGGACGATGCGGTTCGGATAATCGAACGCGAGAGTAACCAGGCCGATGCCCCGATGTTGCTGGTCGCCGCGGATGGGTGGCATCCGGGGGTCATCGGAATTGTTGCCGGTCGGCTACGCGAGCGTTATCGCAAACCCGTGGTGGTCGTGGGGATCGACCGTGTGGCAGATGTAGGGAAAGGCTCTGGTCGCTCTCAGCCGGGCGTCAATCTGGGTCGAGCTGTGCAGGCGGCCTATGAAGCAGGCTTACTGATGTCGGGCGGGGGGCATGCCATGGCGGCGGGATTGAGTGTCAAACCAGATACGATTCCCGAACTCCGTGAATTTCTGTGTGAGCGTACGCGTGATGAAATGGTCACGGCAACTGCCGCAGATGGCCTCGATATCGATGTCCTGGTCACCGCGCGAGGCGCAGACCGGGAACTATTTTCAAGTTTTCAACGCATGGCTCCGTTTGGACCCGGGAATCCTGAACCTGTCTTTGCGGGTGCCGATATGCGCGTCGAGCGTCCGATGGCGCTGCGTGGCGGGCATGTCCGGGTGACTCTCACGGATAGTTCTGGAGGACGTCTAAAGGCGGTGGCATGGCGTGCTGAAGACACCGACGTGGGACGTAGACTGATGACCGAGGGCGGTGCGGTGCATGTGGCAGGTCGCTTGAAACCGGACGATTGGCAGGGACGTCAGAGCGTCGAGCTCGAGATTGAAGATGTAGCTGATCCGCGTCGAACGGCGTGAAAGTGTTGAACGCGACAGTTGGCGGGGGAAGTGCTTACCCGGCGACTTGCACACCCCTCTGAACGCAGATATAGACGCCGCTCTCGCGACTGCGGTCCCTTCGTCTATCGGTTAGGACGCCAGGTTTTCAACCTGGAGAGAGGGGTTCGACTCCCCTAGGGACTGCCACGCGAAGAAAATTTTACCCCATTTGGGCGAATTTCGCACCCTTCGCGGGCAAATCCACACCAACCCCCATTGACGGCTCTCCACATCGGGGAACATTCTGATCTCGGCCAGTTCCGTAGGGACGGGGGAGAGCGGGCCCGAGGGGAAAATGTCTAGTTACGATTACGAGGGGAGCGATCCGCAAGAGGAATCTGTGCGGATTAATGGCCGGGTCAAGTGGTTCGACGCGGGCAAGGGTTATGGTTTCATTGTTCCTGATGATCCGGGCAAGACCGGTCTAAAGGACGTTCTGCTACATGTTACATCTCTGCGTAACGCTGGCCACGAGAGCGCCCTGGAAGGTTCGGTGATTGTCTGCGATGTGATCCAGCGGCCCAAGGGTTGGCAGGTTTCGGAGGTCGTGAACCTAGACGAAAGCGCGGCACCTCCTCCTGAGCGGCGAGCGCCAAGCCATGAAGGATTCCGTAGAGATCGCGATAGCTCTGATCGGCATGGTGGCGGCGGCTACGACAGGGGTGGCAGCAGAGGCGGGTTCCAATCGCGTCCTCCACTTCGCCCTGTACCAGACCGAGGTCCCTATGAGCGGGTCAAAGTGAAATGGTTTAATCGCACCAAGGGCTACGGCTTCGTTGTTCGTGATGGCGAGGAAGGCGATATCTTCATCCATATCGAAACCCTTCGAAACGCCGGTTTCGAGGACCTTCAACCGGGTGACGATGTCATGGTTCGGTTTTCCGAGGGACCGAAGGGCCTTGTCGTTGCTGAGATGGACGGCATGGCCTAGCAGTAGCGTCTCGTAGGCTGCCAGACCAAGCCTCTAAGGCGGTAAATTCCTCTGGTATTGCGCTGACGGGACTGGAGTCGGTTTGGGTATGTTGCGGGGTTTTTCCCTGGATATTGGTGCGAAACTTGCCCTCGTCGCCTCGATCATCTTACTCTGGGTGATGGCTGGGACCTCCAGCCTCGCGGCTGGCTTGCCGGTCTCTGGCGTTCGCATTGTGGCGACCTTTCCGCATGACGCGACTGCCTATACCGAGGGCCTGCTTTTCCACGACGGTTACCTGTTTGAGAGCACGGGTCTAGTCGGCCGATCGGATGTGAGAAAGGTGCGCCTAAGTGATGGCGCCGTTCTGCTCTCAAGGGCCATCAACCCGAACCTATTCGGCGAAGGTATCGTCAATTGGCGAAGCGAGATCATCAGTCTGACTTGGCGTGACCAAGTCGGTTTTCGTTGGGATGGGCAGACATTGGTTCGAACCGGGGTTTTTCGCTATCCTGGAGAAGGTTGGGGCCTGACCCAAAACGGCCAGAGCATCATCATGAGTGATGGGTCCTCGGTTCTGCGGTTCCTCGACCCCGTATCGCTGAAGCAAACGCGACGCCTCTCAGTCCGAGCCGATGGTCGGCCGTTGGAGAATCTCAACGAACTGGAATGGGTTCGCGGTGAGGTGCTGGCCAATATCTGGCTGACCAAACGCATCGCCCGAATTGATCCGAAGTCCGGAAACGTGACGGGCTGGATTGACCTATCGAGCTTGCCGGAAACCCAGAATCTCAGCGACCCAGATGCAGTTGCGAACGGCATTGCCTATGACAGCGCGCGAAACCGGCTGTTTGTGACCGGCAAAAATTGGCCGCGGCTTTACCAGATTGAATTGCTCCCGCCCGGGAAATCTAAGCCATGAACAAAGACAATCTGGTCGAAGACCACGTTGTACCCCAGCCCCCGGCGGGATATCGCCTTGCGTCGGGGCGAGGCCAATTCACCACACATAACGGCCCCTACTATAACCTCGAGGAGCCGGGCGAGGGGAGCGCGCAAGCCTTCTACGCTCTGTCACGCCACGCCAACGGACTGGGTCTGGTTCACGGCGGGATGCTGAGTGCGTTCATGGACGGCTTACTCGCTGCGGCAGCCTATCGCGCGACACAGAAGACCGGGGTAACGATCCACTTATCGATCAACTTCTTGCATATGGCCCGGGTCGGAGAGTGGGTCATGGGCGAAGCGAAAGTGACCAGATCGACACGCGATATCGCGTTTGTAGAAGGTCGGGCCTATGTCGGTGGCCACGATGTCGTGCGGGCCTCAGGCGTATTTAAGCTCATGAACCGACGATCATAGTCCGTAAGGGTTTGCTTCCCAGGACAAAGCCCTATATCGCAACGGCCGTTCGGCGGTGTGTCTCGGGGTGTAGCGCAGCCTGGTAGCGCATCTGGTTTGGGACCAGAGGGTCGAAGGTTCGAATCCTTTCGCCCCGACCACCGCCGAACTCGATCTTGGGACCAGAGAGACGATATGCTCGCGCGCATTTACTGCCCGGCCAAGACCGCTACTCAATCAGGTCGAGGCAAGACTAACGCCTGGCTGTTGGAATTTGAGCCTGACTCGGCACGACGATCCGATCCCCTAATGGGGTGGACGCAGACCACGGATATGAACGGTCAGGTGCGTCTAAGTTTTGAGTCGAGCAATGAAGCTGTGGCCTACGCCCAAAAGCACGGCATTGCGTTCCAACTCAGTGACCCCAAACCCGCGAAAAAGATCATCAAGGCCTATGCCGACAACTTCGCCTTCGGGCGAAAGCAGCCCTGGACCCACTGAGTTCGCGCCCTTAGCTCAACTGGATAGAGCACCGACCTTCTAAGTCGGGGGTTGCTGGTTCGAGCCCAGCAGGGCGCGCCATCTATCCCTTGGCCATATTGATCACATGCATTTGGGTAAACTCTGCCAGACCCTCCTGACCAAGTTCAGTTCCGATGCCGGAGAGTTTAGAGCCGCCGAAGGGGATGTTGGGGGCAAGTTCGGCGTGCTTGTTGATCCAGACTGTACCGGTGTCCATGCGGCTGGCCAGATCGAACGCCTTGTCCAAATCCTTGGACCAGATGGAGCCGCCAAGGCCGTAGGACGAAGCATTGGCGCGGGAGAGTGCATCTTCCCCGTCCATAATCTTGATGACCGGCAGGACGGGGCCGAACTGTTCCTCATCCACCAAGCGCGAACCGTCGCTGATGTCGCGTACAATGGTCGGGCGGATGAAGTAGCCCTTGCCGTCATGGGGCACGCCGCCGGCGATGATCTTTCCGTCGCCGCGGGCGTCTTCGATGATGCCCAGAACCTTTTGGAACTGGGTTTTGTTCTGCAGGGGACCGATGGTCACGCCCTGTTGGAGGCCGTCGCCCATAACGGCGGCGTCGGCCAGCTTGGCGAGTTCATCACACATGGCGTCGTATATACTCTCATGCACATAGGCGCGCTTGATGGCGATGCAGACTTGTCCTGAATTTTGGAAGGCACCGGCGAAGATCTTGCTCGCTGTCTCCTTAGGGTCATTGCCCTCCAGCACGATGGCGGCGTCATTCCCGCCCAGCTCCAGGGTGATGCGCTTCAGCGCCTCAGCGGCCCCGGCCATGACCTTCTTGCCGGTTTCTGTAGAGCCAGTGAACGAGACCTTGCGGATATCAGGATGGGCGGTGATGGCCGCGCCCAGATCATTGGCGTCGGAGATGACATTGAGCACACCGGGCGGCAGAAGGTCTTTGACCAGTTCGGCGATCCGCAGTGTCGAAAGCGGCGTGGTGGCGGCGGGCTTCAAGATCACGGTGTTACCAGCCAGCAGGGCTGCAGGCACCTTGAAGGCCATCAGGATAAGCGGGAAGTTCCAGGGCACGATGGCCCCCACAACGCCCAGCGGGCGGCGACGGGACACAACTTTGCGAGTATCGGAGTCTTCGATCGTGTGTTCGGGCAATTCGAGAGTCGAGAAATAGCGGAAAAAGGCCGCCGCGCCGAAGACCTCGCCCATGGCGTCTTGGAGCGGCTTGCCTTGCTCTTGGGTCAGGATACGCGACAGGTTGGTGACGTCGCCCTGAATGGCATCCGCCATGGCCAACAGCGCTTTACGGCGGTCATCCATCGGAGTCGCGGCCCAGGCGGGAAAGGCGCGTTTTGCTGCAGCAACAGCTGTGTCGAGCTGAGCCTTGGAGGCGCGAGGGCACTGCGCCAACACCTCTTCGTTAGCGGGGTTGAGCACCGACATGGTGCTGTCGCCGTCGACGAGCTTGCCATCAATCAGGAGTTTGAACGGGCCCATGAGGTATCTCCGAAAATAGGATGGCGCGAGTTTGTGACC
Source organism: Alphaproteobacteria bacterium (assembly GCA_031367485.1). Classification (GTDB taxonomy): domain Bacteria; phylum Pseudomonadota; class Alphaproteobacteria; order Caulobacterales; family Caulobacteraceae; genus Phenylobacterium. The sequence goes on from JANLPX010000500.1 coordinate 15,698, forward strand.
CTGACGTTGCGCTAAGCAAGCGCTGTGAGTGCGTCCAAACCAAGTCGCAGGTCGGCGATTAGGTCGTCGGGGTGTTCGAGGCCGATGTGCAATCGCATGAGCGGGCCGCCATAATCATGGCCGAGCGCCCGGGATTTGAGCTGTTCATCGCAGGATATGGCCAAGCTCTCGAACCCGCCCCAGGAGAAACCGAGCCCAAAGACCTTTAGGGCGTCCAGGAAGGCGTCAACGCCCTGTTGGGCGGTTGGCTGTAGGACAAACCCGAAGAGGCCGCAGGAACCAGTGTAATCGCGGCTCCAGATCTCGTGGCCAGGGCAACCGGGTAGCGCGGGGTGCAAAATATTGAGAACTTCAGGCTGTTGGGCAAGCCAATGGGCGATGGTGAGACCGCTTTGCGCATGGCGATCCAGTCGCGTCGCCAGGGTGCGCAGACCACGGAGCATTTGGTAGGCGTCCTCGGGCGATACGGCCCAGCCCAGATGAAGTACGCCGTCTTTCAATTGCTTTGCTAGGTCTGGGTCAGACGCAGCCGCCGAGCCCATGAAGACGTCTGAGTGTCCCCCGATATATTTCGTGAGCGCCTGAACGCTGATGTCGATTCCATGGTCGAGCGGCTTGATGAGATAGCCAGCGCCCCAAGTATTGTCGGCAAGGGTGAGGATTTTCTTGGCCTTGGCGAGCTTAGCGATCCCTGAGAGGTCCTGCATTTCAAAGCTTAGGGACCCAGGGCTTTCCAGGACGATCAAGCGTGTGGCAGCGGTGGCGCTATTTATAAGCTCCTGCGGCGACATGCCGGGATCATAGTATCGGGTCATGATGCCGAACCGCGCCAAGACGCTGTCGCAGAACCGGCGCGTCGGCTTGTAGATCGTATCGACAACCAGAACCTCGTCCCCGGTGGAGAGAACAGCCAGCATGGCACCTGACAGGGCCGCCACACCGGACGGGTAGAGTTCGACGGCAGCAGCGTGTTCTAGTTTGCAGAGGGCCGTCTTGAGGGCGTTATGGGCCGACAGGCCCTGACGGCCATAGGTGACGAAAGCATCGTCGTCATAGAGCGCCGCAGCATTTGGCAGAAGGACCGTTGAGCCCTTCTGGATCACCGG
>JANLPX010000509.1:0-12093 GCA_031367485.1 Alphaproteobacteria bacterium
CCGATGATCGCGATATCCTGAGGTTCACGGCGCAATGTCAGGAGAATTACGGCTGCCAAGCAGATCAATGCGTAGCTGAGGTGAGAGAACACCGGGGTATCCAAAAACCAGGTCCCGTAGTTGAAAAGCCGCTGATCATTCGCGTCGACACCGGCCATTATCTTGAGGTCCGCGATCTTTTGAGCAGGACCCTCAACGCCCACAAAGATTGGGATACAGCTGTCAATCATTGGGGTGAGGAAAACCCAGCGAAAGACCTCCAACCGATGCTTGAGGTAGGCCGCCGGATGGTCCCGGATCATGTCTTGCCATTGGCGATCTATGATTTTTGCCGGAATCAATTTGAAGGCATCCAGGAACGCCCTGTCGCGGTGAAGAAAATCAACGCGAACCGGCGAATATACGGCAACTCCGCGTACACGAATGTCGCGGGCGACTTCGGGACTGACCTTGCCGATAATTGCAGGATCAAAGCTAGGATCCCCCGCCGCCACGCCGACAATGTCGTAGCGCTGCAAGACCGCCAAACCTGCATCGAATCCCGTGTCGCGGGGGCCATGAGAAGGTAGCGACAACAGGCCAAATACCTGGGACAACAGAACAACCAAAAAGAAGAGGCTCGAACCCCACAGCAATCCTGACCACCACCCTCGACGCCCTGCAATCCAACCAAGGACTAGGGCCGCGAAGGCCGTTGAAATTAGACCATTTTGCCGCACTTGAGCAGCTATCGCGAGCAAAACGACGATGCCAATCATCGATATCCATGGCACCCGCCCCTTGGCCCAATCCTTGGCGACAAAAGCCAAAACTATAAAAGCGACGACCGACAGATTAGCGAATAAAACGTCCTTCCAAATGGCACCTTGACCGATCAAAAAGTCCGGCGTGAACACGATCAGAATTGCGGATATTGGCCCGGTCCAAGCCATCGACGTTCGAAGCTTGCGCAACGCCAAGAGAGATCCGAAAATGAGTGCAAGACTGACGACAAGATAGAGTCCTGTTCCAGGAACAATGCGATCAAACGCACCTAGGATCGCGGAATATATCGCCGGGGCCCAGGTGTCGCGAATTTGAGTTCGCCCCTCATGCAGCTGCACAACCGAGTCGAATGACAAGTGCCCAGGCTGGTTCACCGCGACGGTCAACAGAAAGCCAGCGATCAAGACGCCACGGAATACGCTTGTCGCATCGAACCGCCATCTTGGGATCAACTTGTCGCCGCCAATCATCCGCGTGACTGCGTCATGACGAGGGTTAGGCCCACAAGCATCAAGGCATAGCCCGCCAACATGCCCCAGGAAAACGGCTCTTTGAACACGACCCAGGCGATCACCGGCACTAAGGCCGAGCCCACCAGTGAGAAGAGATAGGCACTAGAGAGCGGCACACGGGTCAGGACAAAGAACCAAAACAGCGCTGTCATCCCATACCAGGCGAAGGCACCTAGTAGCGGCCAATTTTGGATGGCTCGGACCAGGAAAGGGCCCCTGAGCCGTGCATCGTAAATTGCTGCCCACTTGAACATGGCCTGGCCAATCGGCAGAGCTAGGGCGAAGACCGAACACAGAAGGGTATCCTTCAACCCCATGCTATTCAGCCTCCAACTGTTCGATAGCCCGCAAGTAGGGATGGATGGGACGAGACGGTACGTTTGAGACATCGAAATTCATCGATTGGAGTAACAGTTGCACACCCACAATCAACGGCAAGGCGGCCGTCATGACCACGCCAGCGGACGCGGCTTGGCTCGGGTCACGCACAGCAATCCAGTGCAGCCCATAGATCATTCCAAACAAGAATAGGCCCGCACCTGCCAGCAACTCCACCGTGGCGACATTGAAATCCCGGACAAAATACTGGCCCAGAATGCGTTGGAAAAAATTGGTTAGATGCTTCAGGGCGAAGGGGCCAATGATACCGCCGATGCGTATGTTGCTGACTTCTTCGCCATAGCGCGCCGGCATCGGCACATCGCGAACTACCGCGCGCACGGTTCCCAAATGATATAGTAGGTCTGTTTCAAAGAAAAACCGGCGTGACACGCGCTTTTCCATCACCAAACGGGCAATGCTGGCCTCAATGGCGGTGAACCCATTGGTGGGGTCAAATACATTCCAGTAGCCCGTGGACACCTTGGCCGCGAAACTGAGCGCCGCATTTCCAAATACCCGGACACCTGGCATGGACTGCAGGTGGCTGATGGAGGTGAAACGGTTACCCTTGGCATAGTCGGCCTCTCCCAGCAGGATCGGGGCGATCAGTTGGCCCAGGTAGGACATATCCATCTGATCATCACCGTCGACCTTGACCAGAATTCGCCCTCCGAGCTGCTCGGCCCGCGCATATCCGGCGAGCGTCGCACCCCCAACGCCTTGGTTGGTGGCCAAATCGACCACGTGAACCCGAGGATCGGTGATCTCCGCGCGAATATAGTCCCCGGTGCCATCGGGACAGGCGTCATCAATACAAACGATCCCTTCGACCCACGCAGGCGTTCGCGCAATCACCTTAGCCACGTGATTTCTGACGCGGTAGCAGGGTACAATCAGCCAAACGCCAGCCTCGACCAGTCGTAGATCTGTCGAACGCTGGTCGTCACGTCGGCGGACGGTGGCGCGGCGAGCCGGTGTTTCGGTGGTTGGCATTGCCCCTTGGGCTACCATGGCCGGCGCGGCGTAGTCCATAAGGTGTGCGCCTGCGCGATGCTTGCGCCTAAAATTGCGACCTGATACCAGCGGCGTTGATTTTGGAGAGCGAATGCAAACTGAGAATCATATGCTGCGCACCGGTCGCCGCGGCGCATTGCATGAATTTTCCATGGCTTATGTCGATCTGCGGGCCTCGATCAGCAAGCTCGACTTGGCGTGGACCTTGGCTTGGCATGACGTCGTCTCACGCTATCGCGGCTCTATTCTCGGCCCCTTTTGGATCACCCTGTCGATGGGGTTCATGGTCCTAGGAATCGGGTTCCTCTATTCCGAGCTTCAACACATCTCCTTGACGGAAACTATGCCCTTTGTGGCCTTGGGTATCGTCTTTTGGGGCATGATCTCCCTGGTGATCATTGAGGGGTGTGACACCTTTGTGCATGCGGCAGGCATGCTCAGCCAGACCTCCCTCCCAATGTTCACTTTCCTTTGGCGCACGGTTTTCAGGAACCTCGTCACCCTAGCCCACCACGTGGTCATTATCGTTGGCGTGCTGATTTTCTATGGATTCTGGAAGACCATGGACATGCCCATGGCCTTGATCGGAATCTTGCTTACCTTGCTCAATGTATCCTGGATGAGCTTGGCGGCCGCAATCACCTCGGCGCGCTTTAGAGACATTCCCCAGATCGTGACATCAATCATGCAGTTTTCGATGTTCATGACGCCGGTCTTTTGGAAACCCCAATCTCGCGACGGCGCGATGAAGTCTGTGCTGGAACTCAATCCCTTCTTTCACATGCTCGATTCAATCCGAACACCGCTTTTGGGTGGAAAGGTTCACATGCTGACCTATGAGGTCTTGATCGTTATGGGCATTTTGGGTTGGGTTGCGACATTCTCGATGTTCGCCACGACGCGTCGGCGGATCGTGCACTACCTATGAAAGCGCCACCCGTTTCCATCAAGGTCAGCGGTCTGACGCTGCGATTCCCCGTCTATGGCGTTGACGCTAAGTCGTTGAAGAAACACTTGGCCCGGGTGACCGTCGGCGGCCGCCTGGGAAAGTCTGGACACGGCTCGGCTGAAGTCACGGCGATTACCAACCTATCGATGACCCTCAGAGCGGGCGATCGCCTCGGGCTGATCGGTCACAACGGATCGGGAAAGACCACACTGCTGCGAGCCTTATCGGGTGCCTACGAGCCCGACGAAGGTGAGATTGAGGTCGAAGGTCGTATTGCTCCGCTGCTGGACCTGAGCCTGGGTATCGATCCATCCGCAACCGGTCTTGAGAATATTCGATTGCGAGGCCGGATCGCAGGGCTGTCGTCCAAAGAAATCGATGAGAAGATGGACGAGATCGGGAGCTTCACCGGCCTTGGTCCGTTCCTAGCCATGCCGCTAAAGACCTATTCAGCGGGAATGCAAGCTAGGCTAGCCTTCGCAGTGGCCACAGCTGTCGATGCTGACGTTCTGTTGATGGACGAATGGATTGCAGTGGGGGACTCAGACTTCCAGAAAATCGCCCACCAGCGGCTACTTAGTCTCGTTGAGCGGGCCGGCATTCTAGTCTTGGCATCGCACGATCTCGATCTGATCCGACTCTATTGCAACAAGGTGATGCGTATGGATGGCGGGGTTGCCACGCCCGTCACCGATATCAAGAAGCTCAGTAGTCTGCTCGATCCTACCTGAGTTGGGCACTGAGAGTACTAAACTCAAGATTATAAAGGTGCGGCTTCCGTTGGGCCCGCGACAGACTGAGCACGTCGCCTGTCTCAAAGAGTGCGTACAGGGCCGCGTCATCGGGCAAAACTCGACCAAAGGGGCTGTTGGCAATGAAGTCGGCCACATTGCCACTGTCGGGATTGGTCAGCACTGCTACCCCCGCTGATACGGCCTCAAAGGCGGTGAAACTGAAGGTTTCGCGACACAGCGGCCAAATTAGCGCGACGTCGACTTCAAGCTCGACAAGGCGTGCCGCCATGGCATGGGGTCGATCAGCAGACACCGTCACATCGTGGAACGTGATCGGCAGATGATCCGCAGCTTTGCGACCCAGCTGCATGAATTCATAGCGGCTGTCGGCAACAAATCGTTCGACCAAATCATGGAATATCGGCCAGCCTTTGTGGGCCGTTGGAACCCCGATGAAAGCTACTCGCAGGCGATCGTCGGCGGCTGATGCTTGAGGTGATCGCGTTGCACCCAAGGTCGCATGAGGGAGAACAAGGGTCGCGACGTGGGGCAAGTCCGTGGCACCAAGCCAAGTGTTCAGGGCGCCAGGTGAAGGGGCAACGACGGTAAGGGACAGGGCTTCAAACAGTGCGCGATGCTCCAACATATGCAGAGATCGACGCGCTCCGTAAAGGCAAACCCCGCATCCAGCGCTCTGGGGCGGAGGGGCACCGCAGTCCGCCACATCATTTCGGAGCAGATGAAACCCTGCGCAAACCGATGCATAATCGTGCAGCCAGAAATATCCCCGCTGCAGTCCAGCCGCCCGCAACACATTCAAAATGTCATGGCGACAATGCCCGAGCATACTGTGTAGCGCAAAGCTACGCTGACCGTTACCTGCCGTTCTTAGAGCTTCACCAAGACCATCAGCCAGATCGTCAACTTGAAAGTGGCCGACCAATTCGCCGTTCCACAGTACCCCCAGCAGGCCCGAGTCTGGGGCCACGCGAAGGGTGGGATAAATATCAACCGGAAAGATGTGCATGTGGTCGACACCAGCGGCGGACAAGGCCTGAGCCTCCCGCTGCACGCATAGCTGCAGACCGCCGATATTTACCGCATAATTGTCGTGACTGACCGTCAGGTGAAAGTCTGAAAAGGCAGCGCGCGATCTCGCCAGCGCTTTTCCGAGCTTCGCGCGTGAGGTGCGGGGCGTAGATTTCCACCTCGCCGCCGCGCGCGCAAGGCGAGCATCCAAGGTCTCGAGATCAACCAAAATGTCATGCTGGAAACCGAGATTTTGCTTTGCGACCCGCCCTTGTCGTCGCCCTGATCGCAAATAGTGCGCATAGGGGTTTTGACCTGCCTCGACCACGCCCGGGTTAAGCTCGCAATAATCACGAACCGAGAAATCCGAAGTGGGGTCACGACCTTCCTTCCAACCCGACCGCAGGAAGTGAGAAATCGGATCGACCCCAGCCGCAGCGACATCGGGATTTGTCGCCAGATAGTACCCTTGGTCAAAAGCGGTCGCAATCAATCGACTATCCGCATTAGAAAATAAAACTCGATTTATCTGCTGCGAAGTGCCCCGAAGGCGACGCAGAATAGCACGGCATCGCCTAGCCAAAGCCATAAACGGGGCAGGAAGCAATCCGTCCTCCAAACATATGGCGAGCATCCAGTGCCCGACCTGTCACAGCGAGACGATCACGCTATGCCCTGTGGTTGCGGTTAGTCGAACTCCCTATAGATGAAGTTCGCGGGCAGAGTTGGTTCAAAAATGCGCAGGTCGTCAGGGATAGGTAACGCCGTTTGGCGGGTCGGAGCCCTAATGCTGTCGGCGGTGCGTAAGGTTCCATGGCTACATAAGATCGTACATGCCGTTGCAGAGAGACTGGCGGAACATCCTTCCGGTGCAGAGTTCATCAAATCCGTACTGGAGCCACAGTACCTTTCGCGCGCAGATTATAGCCGATGGCTAGCGCTCTTTGGCCAATTGGATACGCCAGGACGTCAGGCGATTGCCGCAGATTTGCGGCGCGACGTCGCTTGGCCTCTGATCTCGGTGGTAATGCCTGTCTACGCGCCCGACACACAGTCCCTGTTGGCCGCAATCGCCTCGGTTCGGCAACAGATCTATCCGCACTGGGAACTCTGCATTGCCGACGATGCCTCTCCTGGCGAGGCGATATGGCATCTTCTAGAACAAACTGCCGCAAGCGACCCACGGATCAAAATCGTCAGACGGGTAGTGAATGGACACATAAGTGCGGCCAGCAATTCGGCGCTGGCCCTGGCGACAGGTGGCTTTGTCGCCCTTATGGACCAGGACGATCTACTGGCGGAAACTGCGCTCTACGAAGTCGCCACCGAACTTTTGATCCATTCAGACATCGACCTAATTTACAGCGATGAAGACAAAATTGATGACGCAGGTCGACGGTTTGAGCCCTATTTCAAGACCGACTGGGACCCAGAGCTTATTCTTGGCCAAAACTTTATCAGCCACTTAGCGGTTTATCGACGTACACGGATCAATGAGGTCGGTGGTTTTCGGCAAGGCTTCGAGGGGGCTCAGGACTATGACCTGACCTTGCGGATCACAGAGGTTACTACCGCAGATAAGATCCGTCACATTCCGACAGTCCTCTACCATTGGCGCCAGTCGAAGACAGCCGCGTCCTATTCAAACTCGGCGATTGAATCTTGTCGCGAAGCCTCAGAACGCGCAGTGCGCGAGCATCTCCATCGCACCGGCCAGCCCAGTGCCATCGTTGAACGAAACCCAGAAACACCAACCTGGTTACGGGTTCGTCATCGGGTCCCAGAGTCGGCACCATTGGTGTCCGTGATCATTCCAACGCGAGATCGAGTTGACCTGCTGGCCCAGTGTGTCGGTGGCGTGCTTGAGCGCACAGACTATCCAGCTATTGAGTTGATAATTGCCGACAATGATAGCGCCGAACCTGCGACCCATAGATACCTTCAACAGATCGTACAGGACCCACGCGTTCGCGTGATTTCGGCACCCGGCGACTTTAACTATTCTCGTATTAATAACCTTGCTGTCGCTGCATCCGGCGGCGATCTCGTTGTGCTGCTCAATAACGATGTGAAGGTGATCTCGGACGATTGGCTTGCCGCGATGGTAGCGCAGGCCATAAGACCGAAAGTCGGTGTAGTCGGCGCTCACCTGAGATACCCCAATGGTCGCACACAGCATGGCGGGGTGATTTTGGGTGTCGGCTTGGAACCGCGCGTAGCTGGTCATTTGTATGTGGGAGCGAAGGCGGAAGATCCGGGCTATTTCCACCACCTGAAACTCGCGCGTAATCTTTCCGCCGTGACGGGAGCGTGTTTAGCCCTGCGAAAGTCAGTATTTGATGCCGTAGGCGGGCTAGATGAGGCAAATCTGCCGGTCGCTTTTAACGATGTAGACCTGTGTCTCAAAGTACGAGCTCTCGGATTGGAGGTCATATGGACCCCTCTGGCCCAACTGGTGCATCTAGAATCCGCGTCTCGCGGCTCTGATCTTGCCGCCCTGAACCGGGATCGATTTCGAACTGAAAGCGATTGGATGCGGGCGCGGTGGGGTACTATGCTGGATAAGGATCCGTTCTACGGACCCAATTTCGATCACTTGACCGCAGACTATCGCCTAGCGTTTCCGCCGACACGGGTGCCGCCATGGCAGAGGTAAGTGCGGTTTAAGTCCGCAAGACCTCGCCCCTATTCAGGCACTTTCCCCGGCCTAAACAGCAGATACGCCGTTCCAGCGGCAAAGGCAGCGATGGGGATCATGGCCTGGAAAACTTGGTCTGGGGTAAAGCCTGCAGCACGTAGTTGGCCTGCAGCAATGGGACCCAGAATCGAGCCAATGCGCCCGACAGCGACGGCCGCACCAGACCCAGCAGCGCGCACGGACGACGGATAGAAGCCCGGAGTAAGCGCATAGAGGACGAAGAGCCCCCCCGCGACCAGAAAGCCGGCTGTGCTAGCAAAGGTCAAAATACCAGCCAGCGTCGCTGCACCGGCCAACCCCCACATCGCCATGCCGATTCCGACAAAGCCCAAAGCGACCGCCCAATAGGGACCCCAGCGGTCAACGAGACGGCCCAGTGCTAAGGCCCCAAGCACGCTGGCGATATTGAACAATAGGGAGGCTGTTGCCCCGTCTGAACGGCTCAATCCTCGAGCCTCGACAAGCGACGGCAGCCAATTCAGCATCAGGGTATTGATGAACAGGGTCAGGCAGAAGGCTAGCCAAAGTAGGATTGTCGTTGTGCCGCGCCCTGCGCCCCAAAGGGCATCGCCATAGGATACAATCTGTATCGTTTGCGGTCGCGTTTCTGGCAACCAAAACAGAATGATCGGTGTGATCAGCAAGGGCAGGGCTCCGCCAACCAAGAACAATGAGTGCCAGTCTATTGCGTTGCCGCCGGTAAGGGCCAGCAATGCAACCAGTGCGCCGCCGGCTGGCATGCCGCAGAACATGCTGGTCGTGGTTACGGCCCGCTTGTTTGGCGGACTAATGTCAGTGGCGATGGCCATCAGATTGGGCAGAGCGCCACCAAAGCCCAGGCCCGTCAGGAACCGGGCAACAAACAGGGTTTCGAAGCTCCACGACGCTGCAGTCGCCAACGAAAAGACGCCAAATGCCGCAACTGAAAGCGCCAGGACGGGCTTTCGACCCCACCGATCGGCTATGCTGCCGCCCATCGCCGCGCCGATCATCATACCTAAAAGGGCGGCACTTCCGGCCCAGCCCATCTGCCCTGGCCCGAGATGGAGTTGAGCTGCAATCCGGGGTGCGGCAACGCCAAACGCTTGGATATCATAGCCTTCCAACACGGCAATGAGCAGACAGATTGCAATGACGATGGTTGGATTGGCTGGACGGTCGGCCATGTCACTCATCCCATACTTCGGGGTTAAAGCTTTGCCTTGGATGACCTAGTCTGTCGAGGGGTAGCTACTATACTCGACAAGCTGACTATGGCGTTGAGCCAACGCCCGCCATCATCCGCGCCGATGGGTTAGCCGTCCAGCTTGTCGGGTTTCAGGTTGATGACGCCTTGGCGTTGAAGTTCCCCCAACATTTGATCGATCTGACTTCGGAGTTCGATCATGCCTTCGGGGCTCAAGATCAGAAAGCCAGACTTAACGGTCTGGGTCTGTCCGGTTTCGTCGGCCACGCTGGCTGCCAGGGCAACACGGAAGGTGCCAGCCTGGAACCCTAGGCCAGCTACTTTGTCACCAAAGATCATGGGCAGATCGAATTCGGGCAGGCCGGGTGGACTCGACATAGGGCATATTTGCATGATTCCCCGGACCTGATGGTCTGGCGCGAACCAGTGCTGCGGGTTTAGATGGTGGCCGGAAGGGACACCATATGGCTAGACTGACGGTCACACCTTTGACACCGACAATTGGCGCTTTGATTGGGGGCGTGGACCTGGCTGTCCGGCTGGATGACGAGCAACTGTCGCAAGTCAATGCGGCCCTCCTGGCCCATCAAGTCATCTTCTTCGAAGATCAGCATATCACCCCGGTCCAGCATCGCGATTTTGCCGCGCGGTTTGGCGCGTTGCATACCCATCCGCTCTATCCCGGGGTTCCCGAGGCCCCGGAACTGTTCATCCTGGACAATCATGCGGACAATCCGACCGACAATGACAGTTGGCACACCGACGTAACCTTCATTGAGACCCCGCCCATGGCCTCAATCCTCTATGCGAAACATCTGCCGCCGAGCGGTGGCGATACCATCTGGTCGAACATGCGCGCGGCCTATGAGGCCCTATCGCCGACCTTCCAGGCCTTTCTCTCGGAATTGGATGCCGTGCATGATTTTGCACGGGGTTTTCCACAGCGTGGCATCGTGGCTAAGGGTGCTGGCGAAGACAAGCATGCCAAGGCTCTGGATAACCATCCTCCCGTCCTCCACCCCGTGGTGCGTACTCACCCTGAAACCGGTGTGGATGGACTGTTCGTGAATTTTGGTTTTACCGAGCGGATTAAGGGTCTGCGCCGCAAGGAAAGCGACGCGATTCTCAACATGTTGTTTGAGCATATTCAGAAGCCCGAATTCCTAGTGCGGTGGCGGTGGAGTGAAAACGCCATCGCGTTCTGGGATAATCGGGTGACCCAACACTACGCGGTCAATGATTACCTGCCGCATCGTCGGATCATGAACCGTGCGACAGTCTTGGGTGACCGGCCGTTCAATCGAGCACGACGGACAGAGTCGGCTAGCAATTAAAACAAACAAGCGGGCATAGAAAACGCCGCCGACCAGGGGTCGGCGGCGTCATCAGTCTAAATAGATCGTTTTAGGCTGTGACCGACGCGCGACGAGCGCCGCGCAGGGTCAGACCAATCAGGCCAAAGCCCATGATCATCATCAGCCAAGTGCCGGGCTCGGGAACGGTCCCGATCACAAAACCCTGGGTCTTGAAATCGTCAGCGTAGATCGCGTAACCCGGCGTGTACAACCCTGGGGCCAGTGCAACGTATGCGTTGATGTAATTCTGAACCGCAACATTCCCAGTCGAGAAGGTCAAGGTCGGATACTCAAGCGCCCAGATCGCACCTTGGATGCCTGACAGCTTATTCAGCAGGTCAGCTTCACCATTTTGAATGAACTGGCGGCCAAGAGACGCTAGGCCGTAGATTTCTTGAATTTGTAGCGACGATAGAATGACAGGCACGGGAGCGTGCGAGTCATCGGTCAGGACGTCGGTGTGATACTGATAGGTGAAACCAGGCCCCGTGCGGATCGAGTGGAACAAGTCCACGCAGAAACCCCAAAGGGTGAAGGTTGGCAACGAAGCACCAATGCCATTATTCGCCGTGAGTTTGAACACGCCGAAATATTCGGTGGCACTGAAGCCGCCCGGCCCGGTCACGGTACCGGCGACTGGGTTGATGAAATCCACCTGATTCAAAAAGATTTCAGTGGCCGAAGCACTAGAAGCCACGAGCGTTGCCGCACCGAAGGCCGTCGCGCAAAGAATGTTACGTAGCGAAGTCATTTATTTACCCCCATCACTTAGAACTTGATTTTGGCATCGATCAAAATCCGACGCCAACCTACACTACAACTTATAGGCAGAGCTTTTGCCTGTCCAATCTCGTCCCCCTGCACGTGCAAAAAAACGAAGCACTCGCTCGTTAGGCGAGCCGACCGCGACACCGCCACACCCGAAGTCCTTAAGTAGCGTAAAGCTTCTTTCCAGTCTACGGGGAATCTTGCTCGGAATGCGGGAGGGTCGGAGACCGCCTTCACGATGGGACGGTACATTGTGAAACTTTATCGGGGCAAATTGAGAATTTCGAACAACCCTTGGGTGCCGTCCCAGTGGACCCCGCCCCAACCACAGGCGCGGGCTGCATCCACATTGTCGGTGCGGTCGTCGACAAGTGTGAGATCGCCAGCCGAGAACCCACTTCTTGATTCGACCTCCTGATAGAAACGGGAATCAGGTTTGGCGACTCCGAGATCAGCAGCATAGAACATACCGTCAAAATACTCGCTTAGGCCAACGACATCCCACAGGTACCGCGCGCGGTAGTGTTCCTGTACGGTAGCCAAATACATCGGAAGGCCGGACGACCTCAGGCTGGCGAGATCCGCCAACAGCGCATGGTCAAGGTGTGCATCGTTGGAGAACCAATAATCAACGACCACTTGCGAGGTAAGGTGCGGCGCAATCTCCGCCAGGACGGGTCCCAATCGCTCGTGAAGGTCCGC
>JANLPX010000512.1:0-2448 GCA_031367485.1 Alphaproteobacteria bacterium
TGTCGCTGGTCGCCAGGGCTAGCCGTGCCAGGCCAAAGTGATAGAGGTGCGGATAGGGCGGGGCCGCGTCGTTGGGCGTCTGCCATTCCAACAGGTCGATGACTAACGGATGCTCGGCCCCCTCCAACGCCATCAAGGCACCCTTGACCACATAGGGCGGCATTCCGACAGCGGCGGCGACCTCAGGTGTGTTGGTGGGCGGCACCTTCCACACCACACGAAACCCCAAGGCCTCGTAGAACGCCCGCGACCGATCAAAGTCGGAGACATTGATGTTCACATGCACCATGCCCGAGACGTGAAGACGCGTAGTCATCGGCCGCCGCCGACACTCGGCACATAGCCGACCGTGACCGACATTGTGTTGTCCACCACGATCTTCTGGCCGCTGATGAAGCGAGACTCATCGCTGGCCAGGAACAGCACTGCGGCGGCGATGTCTTGGGCGGTGCCGAGCGGGCTGGCCCCGTGGGCGGATCGGTTGGTCGGCGGCATCAGGGCTGCGGCCATCACCTTGGGGCCGAACTCGCGCACCATCGGGGTATCCATGCCGGAAGGGTGCACGGAGTTGCAGCGGATATTCATGCCGCCCTGGGCGCAATGCACCGCCACCGAGCGGCTCAGCGCCTCCACCGCCCCCTTGGCCGCGCAATAGGCCGCCACCAGAGATTCGCCCTGGATCGAGGCAATCGAGGCCATATTGATGATCGAACCACCGCCGGACGCCCGCATCGCTGGAATCGCGTGCTTGCAGCCAAAAAAGGTTCCGTCGGCGCTTACGGCCATGACGAACCGGTAATCAGCTTCGCTCGTACTCTCGATAGTGCCCGCCTCAACGACCCCCGCATTATTCACCAAAACGTCGAGCCGCCCATAGTCAGCCATGACCGTGGCGATAAGCGCCTCCCACCCCGCCTCTTCGCGAACGTCCTGACGAATGAACCGCGCGCCCGCGCCGATTTCGCGCGCTACTCGCTCGCCATTGACCACGTCCACATCGGTCAGGATCACCCGCGCCCCCTCCGCCACGAACAACCGAGCATCGGCCTCGCCGAGCCCCTTGGAGGCCCCGGTGATGATGCCGACCTTGCCGGTTAGTCTGCCCATGTCATTTGCCTCCCCAGATCGCGTTGTCTTCAGCCCGGGAAGGATAACAGAGGGGACTCGTTGCAAGTCAACTGCGCCTTTGCACTACCAACCCCTAGCTCTCCGCGCCCACCCATCCTAAACCACACCAAAGCCGGGGAGGGTGCCACACATGCTAGCCTTGATGATGGACCGGGCGCTTAGCCTGCCTTCGATCCTGGAATACGCTGCGGCCTATCATGGCGACCGCGAGGTGGTGTCGCGCTCGGTTGAGGGGCCGATATTTCGCTACAATTATGCTCAGGCCCTGGGTCGCGCCAAGCAGATGGCCAAGGCCTTGCTGGCCCTGGGCGTTAAGCCGGGCGACCGGGTAGCGACCTTGGCCTGGTCCACCCACCGGCATTTCGAGCTCTATTATGCGGTAAGCGGCATCGGGGCGGTGCTGCACACCATCAATCCACGCCTGCACCCTGATCAGGTGGCCTGGGTGGCCAATCACGCCGAAGACTCGGTCCTCCTGTTCGACATCACCTTTGGCGACTTGATTGCCAAGATCGCGCCGAAATTCGCGACCATCGAAATCCTAGTCGCCCTGACGGATCGAGAGCACCTGCCGCCGCAGGCCCCGGCCGGGACCCTGGTCTATGAGGAGCTGATCGAGGCCCAATCGCCGGAGTTCACCTGGCCGGAGCTGGATGAACGTACCGCCTCGGGCCTTTGCTACACCTCCGGCACCACCGGCAATCCCAAGGGCGTGCTCTATTCCCACCGTGCGACCGTGCTGCACGCCATGGCTATGGTGCAGCCGGACTGTTTCGATCTCGGCGCGCGCGACGCCGTCTTGCCCTGCGCCCAGATGTATCACGCCAATGCCTGGTGCACGCCCTATGGCACGCCGATGGTGGGGGCCAAGTTGATCCTGCCGGGTCGCCAGTTAGACGGTCCCTCCATCTGCGAGCTAGCGCAGGACGAGGGCGCGACCTTCCTGCTGGGGGTGCCCACCATCTGGATCGGGGTGCTGGATCATCTGGATGCGACCGGCGGCAAGCTCAAGGTCCGCACCGTGGCCGTTGGCGGCTCTGCCCCGACCGCCTCGCTTATCACCCGCATTGAGAACCAAATGGGGGCCACAGTTCGCCAAGTCTGGGGCATGACTGAGACCAGCCCAATGGGCGTAATCAACACGCCTTTGCCGACCCACGACGGCGAAGACCTTGCTCAGGCCACCCAGCGCAAGATGAAGCAGGGCCGCGGCCACTGGGGCATCGAGCTGCGGATCAAGGGCGAGGATGGCACGATCCTGCCCCGCGACGGGAGCAGCTCAGGCGCGCTGGAAGTACGCGGTCCCTGGGTAACCTCAGG
>JANLPX010000527.1:0-3426 GCA_031367485.1 Alphaproteobacteria bacterium
GTTGGACTTGGCCTCTGGCGATTCGACTCCGTCAGTCTATTTCTTCGACCATGAGCGCGGGTTCGAGAAACCGGAGTATGCGGCAGGATCGTCGCTTGGCGCGTTTCTGTTACTCCTGGCCGATCATGATCGCGCGCTCGACGAAGGATGGCCCGAGAAGTGGGAGCTGGGGATTGATCCAGGCCTGAAGGGCTGTCCGCGCCCGCCAGCGATTTGGGGGCGGGGCGATGACGTGGCTCTCCTTGCAGTGAGCGAGTGACATGACCACGGCTGTCGGCGAGTGTGGGCTGTGAGGGATCTATCCATGCCAGCATTGTCACCCACCCAGATCCTCTATCCGGCTTTTGCGATGTTTGCTCTGCTGGTTGGGGTGCTGATCCGGATGCAATTTGTGCGGTTTGGGGCGGTGGGTCGTGGCGAGATGGATGGTCGCTATTACCGGACTTATCAGGGTGGGGCTGAGCCGAAGCATATGGCGGTGGTCACCCGCCATTTTAGCAATTTGCTGGAATTGCCGACCCTCTTTTATGTGGTCCTGATCCTGACTTACGTTACCCACCAGGTGAGCCTTTGGCAGGTCGGTTGCGCCTGGACTTATGTGGCTTTGCGTTACGCCCATAGCTTTGTGCACCTGACCAGCAACAACGTCATGGTCCGGTTCCGGCTGTTCATCGGCAGTGGCGTTGTGCTGGTGGTGATGTGGGTGGGTCTGTTGTGGCGTCTCATCATGGCGCGGTGAACCGACCCCGCTTGCGTGCCCCAGCGTCATGTGTATACGTTGTAAATATTAGAACCTCATTGATCAGGATTCCTTATGGCTCTGCCTCCCGTTCTCTCGTCGCGTCTTCGTATTCCGGTGATCGGTTCGCCGCTGTTTATTATCTCAGGGCCTGAGCTGGTCATTGCCCAGTGTAAGGCCGGGGTGGTGGGCTCGTTCCCGGCGCTGAACGCGCGGCCGGTGAGCCAGCTGGACGAGTGGTTGGCGCAGATCACTGAGGAACTGGCCGATTGGGATCGGAAGAATCCGGACCGGCTGTCGGCCCCGTTCGCGGTTAATCAGATCGTCCACAAGACCAACAACCGCCTGGAGCAGGATGTGGAGTTGGCGGTGAAATATAAGGTGCCGGTGACCATCACCTCGCTGGGCGCGCGGGAGGATGTCAATGAGGCGATGCACTCGGTGGGCGGCGTGGTGCTGCACGATGTCATCAATAGCCGGTTTGCCCGTAAGGCCGTGGAGAAGGGAGCCGATGGCTTGATCCCGGTGGCTGCGGGGGCCGGTGGTCACGCGGGCGGTTTGTCGCCCTTCGCGCTGATCCAGGAACTGCGCGAGTGGTTTGACGGGCCGATCGCGTTGAGCGGGGCCATCGCCAACGGTCGCGCGGTGCTGGGGGCCCAGGCTATGGGTGCAGACTTGGCCTATATCGGCTCGGCCTTTATCGCCACGCAAGAGGCGCGAGCTGTACAGGGGTATAAGGACATGATCGTCGAGAGCTCCGGCGAAGACATCCTCTATTCGAACCTGTTCACCGGGGTGTCTGGGAACTATCTGCGGCCGTCGGTCGAGCGGGCGGGACTGGATCCCGACAACCTGCCCCAGGCCGATCCGTCGAAGATGAATTTCGGTTCGGGCGGCAATCAGGAAGCCAAGGCTTGGAAGGATATCTGGGGCTGCGGTCAGGGGATTGGGGCTGTGAAGTCTATCCCGACCGTCAGTGAACTGGTCGACCGTTTGGCCAGTGAGTATGAGGCGGCCAAGGCCGAGCTGGCGGTTAAGACGGCGCTTACCACTGGTCGGGTGTTGATGGCGGCGGAGTAGCCGACCAGAGCCCGTTCCCTTTAGACGGAGTCGTCTAAAGGGTAAAACTGGGCTCTAATTCGAAGTGTTAGAGCATGTTTAGATCCGATAACCGGTTCCCACTTATCGGAACATGCTCTAGCGCCTATTCTTCCGAAACTTGGCGGCTTCGGCGGCGAGGCTGGCACTCAGCGTCTCGGCGTCGTCGGCCTCCGCCTGGAAAGGCAGCTTACCGGCCACCCCGCGCACGGCCAGCCAGAGCTGGACGTTGAAGTGGTCGAACATCCGCAGCGGTCGGCGCTTGTCGTCGGTGACGTCCCAGCCTTCGGCCTCGAAGGCGTCGATCTGCTGGCGCTGCGGTTTGCGCTCGATGCGGTCCCAGTCCTCGGGGAGGGCCACGTCCTGCGCCTCATTCGCCGTAAGGCCGAAGATTGCGGTCGAGACCTCGTCGATCTCGGGGAATTCGGTGCGCGCATCGAGGTCGCCATAGCGCGGCTTCATCAGCGCCTTGGTCTCCAGGTCGCGGATACCGGGCAGATCGAGCAGGCGGCGAAGGGGGGCGTCAGACATGGCGCGACCCAAGCGGCTTCGGATGCCGCCGTCAAGCAGGTCAACAGGATGAAGGTGACCGCGCCCACCACGAAGAAGGCCGGTGGAGATGGTCGCGGCAACCTCCGGCTTACGTCTTCCGGGCCGCTCTCAGGCGCTCCACATAGAGCTGAACGTCATACTCATCGTCGCCGTCATAGCGGGGCGCATATTTGGAGTAGGCGGCGGCGATCTCGGACAGCCGCTCCTCGATACGTACGATGTTGTAGGCATGGCCGACGAGATGATACTCGCCGGCCTTCATCTGCGAAAATATGGTCGCCGCAAAGGCGTCGGCATCCATCCCCTGATCGCGCGTCATCGGGGTGGAGACCCAGCCGGGTATGATGACGCCGAGCTCGATGTTCGACATGCCAGGCGTCGCATTGGCCTCGCGCCGGAGCACGTCCATCAGCGCCAGGACGGCATGCTTGCTCGCCACGTAAGCGCCACCGCCGCCTGCAGGCAGCGCGTTGAACAAAGCGTTTTCGGAGGCTGTGGAATAGATCGCGGCGGGCTGTCCGTCATCGCGGTAGCGCTTGCCGAAGGCTTGGATGCCGTTCCAGACGCCGAAGACATTGACGTCAAACAGGGCCTTTGCGGTGGCGATGTCGATATCGAGGACGCCGACCCTTGCACCGGCAATCCCTGCATTGTTGATCAGGATGTCGCCCCGGCCATTTTCAGCCCAGGCGAACGCCGCCAATGCCTCGACGGAGGCCGGGTCGGTGGCATCCCCCACGAGATATTTGGCGTCGATACTGAGTGCGCCCAGGGCTGTAACGGCTTGCCGCAGGACGTCCTCCCGCGGTTCGAATACAATGATCCGGGCGCCCGCGAGGCCCATCTGTTTGGCCAGCGCAAAGCCGATGCCCGTCGCGCCACCGGTTATGACAGCCGTCTTATTCTTGAAGTCCAAAGGTCATCTCCTGGCTGGTGGAGTCGTCGTCCCTACACCACCGCGTCGATCTCGTCCTCTGTGAGGCCTGCGGCGGCAAGGACCTCGCGGGTGTGTTCGCCGAGCTTGGGGGCTGGCCGAC
>JANLPX010000001.1:0-1729 GCA_031367485.1 Alphaproteobacteria bacterium
CATACGGGTCTCGCCAAATCGCTCCGAGAGCGGGGCGGTCAGGAAAGTCTGGGTGACAAACGCCGCCACGCCGACGCACGAGAAGCAGATCGCAATATCCTTGGGGCCCCAGCCGAAACGTGACTGCGCCCAGAGGCCCAGGGTGGATTCGATTCCCGTGAAAGCGAAACCTACAACAAAGGTCAGTACGATCAGGCGGCCAATGATGGGGTGCCGCAGGGTTTGCAAGACCGTTGACCAGCTTGGTGCAACATAGGATTGGCCTGGCTCACGAACCTGGCTCTCGCGAATGAAGACCATTGTGGCGATCACGCAGAGCAGGGCTAAGCCTGAGGCGATGAACAGGGGCGCTCGAAACCCCTCCGGCCCGGCCTGGGTTCCCACGAAAAAGCCACCAACCGCCGGACCTAGGATTAGGCCAACATTCCACGCGGCTCCTTCATAAGCCATCACACGGGCACGTCGGTCGGGCGGCGTGACATCGGCAACATAGCCCATGATGACCGCCCCATTGCCTGCTGCCAGACCACCCAAGAACCGGATGAAGAACGCCGCCCAAATGTCGGTCGTGAACGCCAAGGCCAAATAGCAAAGACAGTTCCCCATTATCGTTGAGATTAGCAGGGGTTTGCGGCCATAACGATCTGAGAGGCGACCCCAGAGCGGCTCGCCAAAGAAAGCGCCTATGGAATAGGCCCCAAAAATGGCCCCGATCTGCCAGGGTGAGGCTTGGAAGGACTGCGCATAGAAAGGCAGCAGCGGGATGATGATCCCAAAGCCCAGCATATTGATGAAAATGACCGCGATCAGCGTCGCCGCTGCGAAGGGGCGTCCTTTTGGCCCGAGTGTCTCCGCCTGCGTCATACCCCCGCGATAGGATATGTGCTCCCGCGCGGCAAGGCGGTGATGATGAGCCAAAAGAAAAGCGGCCGCCCAGGGGACGGCCGCTCTGATTCTGCAGTCCAGCTTGAACGCTAGCGCGGGGCTAGGATCATGATCATCTGGCGGCCTTCCATGCGGGGCTCGTATTCCACCTTGGCCACCGGCTCGAAGTCGACCTTGACCTTTTGCAGCAATTTCATGCCGAGCTCGGGGTGCGCCAGCTCACGACCACGGAAGCGCAGGGTCACCTTGACCTTGTCGCCTTCTTCGAAGAAGCGGTGCATCGAGCGCTGCTTCACCTCGTAGTCGTGGATGTCGATATTGGGTCGCAGCTTGATCTCTTTGATCTCGACGACCTTCTGACGCTTGCGCGCCTCGTTCTTCTTTTTCTGTTCCTGGAACTTGAACTTGCCATAGTCCAGAATCTTACAGACCGGCGGATCAGCGTTGGGCACGATCTCGACCAAGTCCAGGCCCGCCTCCATGGCGGCCTCCATCGCCGAGGAGGTCGGCACGACGCCCTGCTTCTCGCCGTGCTGATCGATCAGCAGAACTTTGGGAACACGAATGTCTTCGTTGATGCGCGGCCCGTCCTTGACGGGGGGCGCCTGCATGGGGCGGCGAATAGGCTTTTGCTCCGTGAGCTATTGAAACGTTTGTGGGCGGCACAGGGTTGCGTGATTGGACCGTGCCAACCCCGTATATGAAGGGCTAGGGGTTAAGGATCAAGACGGTGACTGCTCGCCAGTCAAAGCATATGTCGCCTGTGCGACCTGGGCCACAGTCAAATCTTGCAGACTTTCTGCCTGTAAGACGGTGACATGGCCTCTCGGTGCCGAGAGATTGG